>CAYUBP010000021.1:7969-11232 GCA_964443115.1 uncultured Dehalococcoidales bacterium
ACGGCTGTACGCCAGATTGGACGCTTGCTCCAAAAGTCTCTTTGTATAAGTTTAATTGCTCAATGGTCGAGTCGAGTTGCCTTTGGACAGAGTCAAGCTGCTGTTGGAGAGACGCTATTTGTGATTGTGCATCACTAAGCTGGATTTGAAGGGCATTATAGTCTGATTGTGGTATGCCACATGAAGTGGCAAGAACGAGGATTATGGCTACAACCGCTATGAAGAGGGGTTTGGGTCTTAACCTGAAACTCATACCCGACCTCCTTTGGCCCCAGCGGGGCGGTACCTGTTATATTGCTACGCTTTCTTCTCTTCTTTCCATAGCTTCCCGCCCTCGGGAAGCACGAACAGGTCTTCGCCGGCGAGCTTGGCGGCAAGGGTGTCTTTAAGGGTGGTTATGGGCACGCGTATCTGGTTCATGGTGTCGCGGTGGCGGATGGTAACCTGGTTGTCCTCCAGGGACTGGAAATCAACGGTAACCGAGAAGGGGGTGCCAATCTCGTCCTGTCGGCGGTAGCGGCGCCCGATGCTCTGGGCGTCGTCATAGCCGGTCATCCAGCACTGGCGCAGGTCGGCGTAAATCTGCTTCGCCAGGGGCGCCAGGGTCTCCTTCCGGCTCAGGGGCAGGACGGCCACCTTGGTGGGGGCTAAATCGGGGTGGAGGTGCAGCACTACCCGTAGCTCGCCCTCAGCCATGTCTTCGTCATAGGCGTCGCAGAGGACGGCGAGGAAAGTCCGGTCAACGCCGGCGGACGGCTCAATTATATAGGGGACGGTGTGCTGCTTGGTCTCGTCATCAAAATATGCCAGGGTCTTGCCGCTGCTGGTGGCGTGCTGGACGAGGTCAAAATCGCCGCGGTTGGCGATGCCTTCCAGCTCTGACCATCCCATGGGGAACAGGTAGTTTACGTCGCAGCAGGCACGGGCATAGTGCGCCAACTCCGCCTTCTCGTGCGGGCGCAGGCTCAGGTGGTCTCTCTGGATGCCCAGGCTTACGTACCAGTTGAGGCGCTCGTTAAGCCAGTAGTCAAACCACTCCTGGTCGGTCCCCGGCTTGACGAAGAACTCAATCTCCATCTGCTCAAACTCGCGGGTGCGAAAGATGAAGTTGCCGGTGGTAATCTCGTTGCGGAAGGACTTGCCTATCTGGGCGATGCCGAAGGGCAGCCTTTTTCTGGTGGTGGTGAGCACGTTCTCAAAGTTGACGAACATGCCCTGGGCGGTCTCCGGGCGCAGGTACACGGTGCTGGCGGCGTCCTCAACGGGGCCCATAAAGGTCTTGAACATGAGGTTGAACATGTGCGGCTCGGTCAGCTCACCGCCGCAGGAAGGGCACCTGGTGTCGTGCATGTCATCGGTGCGCCAGCGGAGGTGGCAGTTCTTGCACTCAACGAGGGGGTCGGCAAAGCCTTTGACATGGCCGCTGGCTTCCCAGACCTGGGGGTGCATCAGGATGCTAGCGTCCAGCCCCACCATGTCGTCACGACGCTGGACTACCGCCTGCCACCAGGCTTGCTTGATATTCTTCTTTAGCTCTACGCCTAGGGGCCCGTAGTCCCAGCAGGATGACAGCCCGCCGTAGATTTCGCTGCTGGGGAAGACAAAGCCCCGCCGGCGGCAGAGCGAGACAATCTTTTCCATGGTCACTTTTGATGTTGGTTCAGTCACGGTTACGGTTACTCCTTAGTAGACAAAGTCTTTGAGACGGCGAAAGCAAGCAGCGCCGTCAGGGCGATGGTGCCCAGCCCGAGCACAATTACCAGAAACAGCCAAATGGGCATGATGTGCTGCTCGTATGAATTGTAGACGAAAATATCAGCCATTGCAAAGCAGAGGATGAACTGGGGCAGGGCAATGGCATTGCCCATGAGCAGCAGCACGCGCTCCGGCTTAATGCCGGCTTCTTTTACCGGGGTGAACAGGAATCCCATCCTGGATACTCCCCAGGCGATAACCGCTGCCAGCAGGGCAAGCAGTAGCTGCGGCACCGTTGACCAGACTAGGGTATTCTCGGAGGTAGACCATCCGTCTGGCGTGCCTCCGTGCATAAAGTGAGTGGCTACCCGCTCGGGGAGAAGGTGGTAGAAATACGCCGATAGAATTACGGAAAGGAGAAGAAAGGCTAGCGGCAGCGCAATGTAGCTCAGGCGGAAGGGTAGTCTGGCGGCGTGGGCGGTCTGCTCCGGTGGAGCCATGCGCCGGGCATAAGACCTGAGCCATAGTGCCCCGGCCAGGATGGTGCCCAGGGCGATGATACCCAGAATGATGAGTACAGCATTTACCATTTAGATACCTGGCTTATCTCCTCTTTAGCCAGGCGTTCAGCAGCAGAGCCAGCCCGATGGCAATCAGTATAAGAGGCCACCAGGTGCCGAAGCCGCCGAGTAAGCCCAGCCCGATACAGACCAGCACCGCGCCGAAGACGAGTCTGCCAAGCCTGAGCCTGCGGAAGGCGGGGTGAACGTAGCTAATAATTGCCTGGATTATGAGAATGCCCCCCAGACCGATGAGGAAGTACTTCCACCAGTTGCCCCAGGGTATCACGTCCTGCGCTGCCAGTAAAAAGATGACTCCCAGCAGCAGCAGTATCAGGCCGAAAAAGAGACCGGGCATCGGCTCGCGCCGCCATCTCGGTCGCATGCGGTCGCCTTGGGTGTTATTTTCGGGCATAGTGTACCTCTACAGATAGGCATAATAGCATAAGACTCCTGGTATGTCCACCTCCCTGGGAGGGGAAGGAGCCAGGGGACAGGTTGGTCGCCTCATATAAATCGTATATATTATCTCCTGACTTTGGAGACCCGCCTTAGCACTGGTATAATAGCTATAGTTTTCACTTAAGGAGCTAACAGATGATTAGAGCCAGGTTGTGGTTCCGGTGTGCGGTAGTCCATGACCCCGTTTCGCCCGTTCTTGTGCAGCCGGCGGTTATCGGCTGGGACGCAAAATACCGGCAGATTGCCCTCACCATTGACCGGGCGTTCAAGGGTGATGAGCTACTGCGCCGGATGAAGGGCTGGATTACCGTTGACCCGTATAGGGTGATTGAGATAGTTGATAAGTTCGGCAGGCTGAAGGTGCTGGACGACAGGGAGCTGGTGGTGGAAATGGAGGACATGGAGAGCCTCCGGGGTTTGCAGGAGGCTGCCAGGGATGCCTTTGGAGACCAGGTGGATATTGAGCCGATGCCGAAGAAGCAGCCCTAGGGCTGTGTGAGATCGGAAGAGCACACGTCTGAACTCCAGTCACGAGATTCCATCGCG
>CAYUBP010000022.1:0-11176 GCA_964443115.1 uncultured Dehalococcoidales bacterium
GGTTGCCCGGCGGATGGCGTCCATATCGGTGCCCTGGAGGGCGGAGCGCACGGCGGCTATCTTCCCTTCAACCTCCTGGTTCAGTTCCGAGGGTATCTTGTCTTTATAGTCACGCAGCGTCTTCTCCGCGGTGTAAGCCAGGGTATCGGCGGTGTTGCGGGTCTCCACTTCCTCCCGCCGCCTGGCATCCTCGGCGGCATGGGCTTCAGCCTCCTGCTGCATGCGTGCTATCTCATCTTTATTCAGTCCGCTGGAGGCGGTGATGGTAATCTTCTGCTCCCGCCCGGTGCCCTTGTCGTGAGCCTTGACGGATAGTATGCCGTTGGCGTCAATATCAAAGCTGACCTCAATCTGGGGCACGCCGCGCGGCGCCGGCAGGATGCCGTCCAGCATGAACCGTCCCAGCGTCCGGTTATCGGCTGCCATCGGTCTCTCGCCCTGGAGGACATGAATCTCAACGCTGGGCTGGCTGTCGGTGGCGGTGCTGAATGTCTGGCTCTTGGAGGTGGGGATAGTGGTGTTGCGGGGTATCAGCGGAGTGGCTACCCCACCGAGGGTCTCAATGCCGAGGGTGAGCGGGGTAACGTCCAGCAGCAATACCTCCTTGACCTCGCCCTTGAGCACCCCCGCCTGGATGGCGGCGCCGATGGCGACCACCTCGTCGGGGTTGACCCCCTTGTTGGGCTCCTTGCCGAAAAACTTCTTTACTTTTTCCTGGACGAGCGGCATCCTGGTCTGCCCGCCGACCAGTATTACCTCGTCAATCTGGGCAGACGTCTTTCCTGCGTCAGCCAGCGCCTGCTTGCAGGGAGCCAGGGTCTTCTCCACCAGTTCCATGACCAGCTGCTCCAGCTTTGCCCGGGTGAGGGTGATGTTAAGGTGCTTGGGCCCGCTGGCGTCGGCGGTAATGAAGGGGAGGTTGACCTCGGTCTGCTGGACGGTGGACAGCTCGACCTTAGCCTTCTCGGCGGCTTCCTTGATTCTCTGGAGCGCCGTCTTGTCCTGCCGCAGGTCTATCCCCTGGTCCCGTTTGAACTCGTCACATAGCCAGTCCATAATCGTCTGGTCAAAGTCGTCGCCGCCGAGGTGGGTATCGCCGTTGGTGGACTTCACCTGGAAGGTGCCCTCGCCGATTTCCAGTATGGATATATCAAATGTGCCGCCGCCAAGGTCATATACGGCAATGGTCTCCTCTTTCTTCCTGTCCAGCCCGTAGGCGAGGGAAGCGGCGGTCGGCTCGTTGATTATCCGCAGGACGTTGAGCCCGGCGATGGCGCCGGCATCCTTGGTCGCCTGCCGCTGGGCGTCATTGAAGTAAGCCGGCACGGTGATTACCGCATCGGTAACCTTCTCGCCCAGGTAAGCCTCGGCATCTGTCTTCAGCTTTTGCAGAATCATCGCCGAGATTTCCGGCGGGCTGTATTCTTTGCCGCCCATCACCACCCTTACCTCGTTATTGGCTCCCCTGGTAACTTTATAGGACTTGCGGCGGGCGTCCTCTTCTACCGGCAGCTCCCGCCCCGCCGGCTCTCCCCACTTGCGTCCCATGAACCTCTTGATGCTGTAGACGGTGTTCTCCGGGTTTACAATCGCCTGGCGCCGGGCGATTTGTCCCACCAGGCGCTCCCCGCTCTTGCTGATAGCCACCACTGATGGGAAGAGATTGCCGCCTTCCGCCGATGGGATAACCTTCGGCTCACCGCCCTCCATCACCGCCACTTCGCTGAACGTTGTCCCTAAATCAATGCCAACAGCTTTACCCATTGTCTGCTCCTCCTTCTTGTCCGTTGCCTACTACAACTTTAGCCGGTCTGATAACCCGGTCACGGAACTTGTATCCCTTTTCTACTTCGCCAACCACAATCCCTTCCCTGCCGCTGTCCTGTCTTACCGCTTCGTGCAGGTTGGGGTCAAACGTCTCACCGAGCGCCTCAATCTGGGTCAGCCCCTGCGCCTCCAGTGTTGCCCGGAGCTTGCGGTCAATAAGCCGGATGCCGTCCACCCAGTCGGCTCCGGCAAGCTCGGGCGGGATGGCGGCGAAGGCCCGCTCCCAGTCGTCAAGGATGGGCAGCAGGCTGAGCACGAGTACCGTATTGGCAAACTTGACTACCTCCTCCTTCTCCTGCTCGGAGCGTCGCCTGTAGTTGATATAGTCTGCCTGTGCTCTCTGCCAGCCAGCCAGGTTAGCCTCAGCCCTTGCCGTCTCCTTGTCCAGAGCCTGCGCCAGTGCTTCTGCATCCTCCAGCCCGGTGACCTCCGGTGTGCCTTCGCTGGCTGAACCTTCGTCTGGCTTTTGTTCTGTCATGATTTCAACCTCGGGTTTTATTTAATCCCCTCTCTAACATCCTGTGGGGCGGATAGGCTTTACCCCTCGTTTTCTTCAGCCTCTCCCGTATAGCTCGGCTACCAGCTGGCTCAGCACCAGGGAGAGGTAGCTCACCAGGGGAATAGTCCGGGCATAGGGCATCCGGGTGGGACCGATTGCGCCGACCGCTCCCACCACCTCGCCGCGGAGCCCATACTGGCTGATAACCACGCTGCAGTCACGGATGGCTTCCGACTCGTTTTCGCTGCCAATGACCACCATTACCCGTTGAGCATCCAGCCGGGGTGGGATAATAAAGTGCAGTAATCTGCCATGCTCCACCACCTGCATCAAGCCCTGGAGCCGCTGGCTGCGGGCGAACTCCGGCTGGCTGACGATGAGGTGCAAGCCATCAAGATAGGGTTCGTCGTACTGCTGCTCATCCTCAGTCTGCATCACCTACAGCACGCAATCGGTTATCTGCTGCTCCAGGGGAGACAGGCTGACAGCCTTAGCCTGAATCTGCTGCCGGCTCAGTCCACTGTATATGTCGTTCAGCCTGGCAGCGGTGGCGGTCAGCTCCGGCTGCGTGGTCACCTGCTCAAAGTTTGTTAGCTGCTGCCTTACCCTGGCGCCGTGGAGCACCATGACCACCAGGGCTAGCAGGTCGTGCAGAGCGGCTATCTCCAGGTGCTTGAACTGGCAGCCCAGCGGCTTCGGCTTGGTGACCACCGCCACGTTCTGCGCTTCCCGGGCGATAATGGCAGCCGCGAGCCTGAGCCACTCCTCTACCTCGGTCTCCACCTGGTGGAAGAGGTGAGTTATCATGCGCTGCTCCGCCAGCGGCAGTTCCAGGCTGGTGAGAGACTCCACGTAGTAGCGATAGCCCTTGTCCGAGGGCACCCCGCCGGCTGAGGTGTGGGGGCGGGTAATATATCCCTCTTCCTCAAGGTATGCCATCTCGTTGCGGATGGTGGCCGGGCTTACCCCCAGCTCGCAGTGAGCCAGCACGCTCTGTGACGGCACCGGAAACTGCCGGTCAATATACTGCTCTACTATTGACCTGAGTATTGCGCCCGTCCTGCTGGGTAACACAGTTGCCTCCGTTAGCAGTCTATGGCATAGACTGCTAATTAAAGTTACCACCTGTGGCTACCGGTTGTCAAGGGGTTCTCGTGCTTGCTTTCCGTGCTTAATCGGCGTAATATCTGAATGCAATCAGGCGTCTCAGCCTGGTACCAGAGCTTATGAATGACCTCAGCAACAACGCCGACAGCATGCCTAGAGTCATGCTGTTTTTCGTGGCGGTGCTGGTCAAGGTAATTGCCTCAACGCTATCAACTGTTGCCTTTGTCTTGCGGGATGCCGCTCTCTCGGTTTCGGGCTTGGCTGGCTGGATAGCATGGTTCTGCCTTCTCTTCCTGGTTGCCGCCCCCGGCACTGACCGGTGGTTACGCGGTCATGTGCACTGGCTCAAGCCGGCAGCCCTGGCTATATTTGTTGTTTTGCTGGTAGCCGGGGTTCTGGTCGCAATACCGGCGTCCTCGCCCGATATTACAGATGGATTACTACCGGAGGGTAGTATATCCGAGCTGCTGGGTGACCTCAATGATGCCTATGGTTATAATGATGGCACCGCCCTCTGTCATCAGGCGACGGAGAACTTCGTCAGCGGGGAAAATCCCTATGCTACCGCCAACATAGTCAGTGCCACGCTCAAGTTTGGCGGCGATTCACTTAAGCTGACGCCGCTGTGCGCCGGCAGATTCGCTGACCAGTTCCCCTATCCCAGCGAGGAGCGGCTGGAGCAGGTCTGGCAGGAAGCATCCCGGCGCCCGGAGACCGTTCCCCCCGAGCTTGAGTCCAGGCTGAACTATCCCGCCGGCTGCTTCATATTATCGGCGCCGCTCATGATGCTGGGCGTGGATGACCTCCGGTTAATCTATCTTATTTTTCTGGTGCCAGCCCTGGTATGCTCTGTCTGGCTGATTCCCGGCAAGAGATGGCTCCTTTTCCTCGGCGCCCTGCTGATAAGTCTTGAGCTGTGGAATGGTCTGGCGGTCGGCGAGACCGGGTTCCTGGTCTTCCCCTTCCTGCTCATCGCATGGCTGGCTATGAGGAAGAACCTGTGGCTTTCGGCGGTGCTGATGGGCGTGGCGATAGCCGTCAAGCAGACAGGCTGGTTCTTCGTCCCCTTCTACCTTATCCTGATTTACCGGACGATGGACAGGCGGAAGGTAATCCCGGTAACTGGCATACTGGCGGGCGTGTTCTTAGCATTCAACCTGCCGTTTATTATCAGCGACCCGGGTCTGTGGCTGTCTTCGGTGACGGCGCCGATGACGGATAGTTTCTTCCCGATGGGTGCGGGCATCGTCAGCCTGGTCAATGTGGGAGTACTTGACATCAGGTCGCCGCTGGTGTTTACGGCGATGGAACTGGCGGTGATGATAGCCGCTATCCTGTGGTATTTGCGCTACTCGCCGCTCTATCCCATTGCCGGCCCGGTACTGGCGGTGGTGCCGCTGTTTTTCGCCTGGCGCAGCCTCTGGCCCTACTTTTTCTATGTTGATATTATCGTCCTCGGCTTGATTCTCACCGGAGACTATGAGCGGGAGCTTGCCACGGCGCCGGTTGCGCCTCAGACGAACCGCAGGAATAGCCAGTAGACCAGGACGTTTGCGAGTGTCAGCGGCGCGCCTATCCTGACAAACTCCCAGAAGGTCAAAGTCTCACCTGATTTTCTCTCGGCGTTCTGTATTATGATGACGTTGCTGGCGGCGCCAAGTATGGAGAGGTTGCCGGCGATGGTGCTGCCGGCTGCCAGGGCTATCATCTGGGCGGTGCCGGCGCCTGCCTGTATCAGCACCGGCAGGTAGAGGGCGACCAGCGGCACGTTGGAGATAAGCTGGCTGAGACCGACGCTTACCGCCATGATTGCTCCGGATGAGGCAAGGTTCAGGTCTGCCGCACTCATCGCCGACTGGAGCAGCCCCGAGTCCCAGACGCTTTGCATCAGCACGAACATTGAGGCGAAGAAAATCAGGGTGGACCAGTCAATCCTGCCGATTATCCTGAACCGCTTTCGGCTGAAGAGGACGATGGGCAGCGCCGAGATGAGCGCAATATAGGTCAGCCTGAAGTCAATCTCCAGCCCGAGCAAAACTACTATAATCCTGGTGATGACGAGGGCTACCAGCAGGACAAGCGAGACCCGGGACAGCCTTGCCAGCCCGGGGTCGGTTACTGGCTCTCGGGGGTAGGCGAGCGGCTGGTGGTGGAAGTGCTTCCGGTAGAACAGGCGGAGCAGAAGATAGGCTAACAGCAGGTTTATGACGGTCGGTAACAGCAGGAAACGCAGAAAGGTAACGAAGGGGTTGCTCATGTTGCCGTTGATGGCGATTAGCAGGTTCTGCGGGTTGCCGATGGGGCTCATGACACTGCCGATGGTCACGGCGAATGCCAGCGCCAGCAGCAGAATCTTGGACTGCATATTGGTCTTCCGGGCGAGGGCGAGCACCACCGGCGTGCCGATAATCGCCAGGGTGTCATTCATCAAGAAGGCGGAGAGAATCCCCATGACGAGCAGGATAGAGAGCACCAGGGTATCCAGCGACCTCGCTCTCCTGAAGACGGTATATGAGAGGTGGGAGAGATAGCCGCTCTCTTCCAGCGCCTGCCCCACGATGAACGCCCCGAACAGGAACAGAATGACGTCGGCGTTTATGGACTGGAGCGCCCTTACTGGTGATATCTGCCCGCTGAACAGGACTGCCAGCGCCCCGAGCAGCATTATCTGCCATATCTGGAACCGTACGTTGCCAATCTGGCGGACTGCGATAAGTATGAAGACAACCAGCAGAATTATTACTGAGACCATAAGCTAAGAGCCTGCATTTTTAACCCGTGGATGGGGGTTTACTTGAGGCGCTTTATTAAAATGAGCTTATCATCGCCGGGGGCGTAGAAGTCGGGGATGCGGGCGGCTGTCTCGTAGCTGTGGCGGGTATAAAAGCCTCTGGTCCTGGCGTATGAGGGCAGGGATGACGTCTCAATGATAGCCAGTCTCCCCTTCGCCGCGCTGATGCTCTTTTCGGCGGTCTCAAGGAGGACGCCGCCGATTTGCTTTCCCTGCTTGTCCGGGGCTACGGCAATCCAGTAGATGTCCCAGGTGCCCTCCGTCATCGGGGTGGGCCCGAAGCAGACATAGCCGGCGACAGCCGAGCCAAGCTCCGCCACCAGCACGTAGTAGTCCGATGCCTGCGGGTCATCCAGGTAGCAGTCAATGACCTCCTCGGCGACGTCTACCTCCTCCGGCTTGAACTCGGGGACAGCCCGCAGTATCCGCATTATGTCTGGTTTGTCGTTATGCAAAAAGGGGCGGATGGTGATAGTCATTTCTTCTCCAGGGCCAGCTCCATAATTTTCTCAACAAACCGTGTGTATGTCATGCCGGCGGCGGCTGCCTGTTTTATGGCGCCGGCGTCGGGGGAAATATCCGGGTTAGGGTTCACCTCAATGACGTATAGCCTGCCCCCCTCGTCCATGCGCATGTCTACCCGGGCGTAGCCCCTGCCGCCGAGTAGGCGGAACGCTGCCAGCGTTGTCCCGGCAATGCGCTGCTCCTCTCCGGCTGAAATCTCCGCCGGGCAGATTGCCCTTGTTCCCTGAAAATAGACGGTGTCCGGCTCCCACTTGGCGGCGAAGGTAAGAATCCTCGGCGTTCCCGGGGGCAGGAAGTAGCCTATCTCCGATACCGGCAGCACCGTGCTGTCGCCAAGAACAGTGGCGTTGAACTCCCGCCCGTCTATGAACTCCTCAACCAGCGCCCCGCCTTTATACGTGTTGCTGATGAAGGTGACCTGCCTTGCCAGTGCCGCCCGGTCGTTCACCACGCTGTCCTGCGATAGTCCGTGGCTGGCATCCTCAGCGACGGGCTTGACGATGCAGGGATAGTTTAGCCGGAAAAGGTGCAGGGTCTCCGGGCTTAAGAGCTGCGAGGCCGGCGTGGGGATTCCGGCATCCCTGAGCAGCAGCTTCAGCTTAGCCTTGTCCAGGGCCAGCCTCAGCATCGGGGTGGGGCAGCCGGTGTAGGGCACGCCTATCCCGGCAAGCAGCTCGGGTACGATAGCCTCCGTCCCGGGGTCGTCAGCGAAGCCCTCAAAGAGGTTGAAAACCAGGTCGGTTTTTATAGCCCTGAGCCTGCTTGCCGCCGCATCCGGCGGCGGCACCAGCGGGACCCGGGTAACCTGACAGTCAAGCTCCGTGAGCGCCCGGTGCACTGCTGCCACCGCCTCAAGGACGCCCACAACTGCCCTGTCTTCGCCGAGAGTGCTGTAGCGGGAGTAATGCGGCTCGTTATATACGATGGCTACGCGTGCACGCACTGCAGGTGTCTCTCGACGGCAGCGTTAAGGACCGCCGAAATCAGTTGCTGGTGAGTCCAGCCCATCATTTTCGCCATGATGACCAAGTCGCTGTGGGTGCCCAGTCCCGGCAGCGGGTTTATTTCAAGAAAGAATGGCACTCCCTCTGCGCTGAGCCTGAAGTCCACCCGGGCGAAATCACGGCACCCCAGGGCAGTAAAGGCAGCCAGAGCGGATACCTCCAGCGCCGATAGCACCTGAGGCTCAAGGCGGGCGGGGCACTCGTAGTCAACCAGTTCAAGGTAGTTGCGCTTGACCTCAAGGGAGTAGACAAAGTGTCCCTCCCGTCTCCTGGGGAGTATGCGCATCATGCCCAGTACCCGGGGCGGGGAGTTGCCGGTAACGCCCAGTGTAACCTCGTCACCGGTGATAAACTCCTCCAGCATCACCGGCTGCTGATATTGCTCCAGCGCATTTTCCGCAGCCTGAATCGCCTGCTCCGGGCTGTCCACCACGGAACTGGAGCGAATCCCCTTGCTCGAGCCTTCGTAGGCGGGCTTGACAATCGCCGGGTAAGAAAAGCCGCCGGCTGCCTGAAGCAGCTCCCATTTGTCGGCTATCACCAGTGCTTTTGGTATGCGGACTCCGGCGGCTGCCACCAGCTTCTGGGTGAGGGGCTTGTCCAGGCAGATGGCAAGGCACTGGGGGTCGGAGCCGGAGTATGGTATGTCCAGCATCTCCAGTACCGCCGGCACCTGGGCTTCGCGGCTGCGGTAGCCGCCGCGCCCCTCGGCAATATTGAAAACGAAGTCCACCGGCCGGTGGAGAATATTTTTCAGGAATTCTGCCCCGCCGCCGAGCTTGACCACTGTATTCCCCCCGGCTTCCAGCGAGGTGGCTATGAGGGCTACCGTCCCCGGGGAGTCGTATTCCTCAAGGGCGTCATCGGTGGCTTGCGGGGGAGCCGGCACTACTGTCTTAAGGTCATATGACAACCCGATTCGCATCTGGCACTCCTTTCAGGTCAAACTGTAGCTGTGTTCCGTAGGGCAGGTTGGAGGTCTGCCCGGGGACTAATGCCCCGTTACCTGTCCCGGCGGCTGACCTGGGGTTCCGGTAGAAGAAGAAGCGTCCCTCGTAGTTCCGGACGAGCAACTCGTTGCCCCACCAGGTCGCCACGTAGTTGGGCTGCACCGGCACCTTCCCCCCGCCGCCGGGGAGGTCAATAACGTAGGTGGGGATAGCCAGCCCCGAGGTATGCCCGCGCATCCCCTCAATTATCTTTATGCCGGTCTCCACCGGTGTGCGCAGGTGTTCTGTGCCCTGCACCTCGTCGCACTGGAAGAGGTAGTAGGGGCGCACCTTTATCCGCAGCAGGGCGTGGCACAGCCGGGTCTGCGCCTCAGCGCTGTCGTTAACGCCGCACAGCAGGACAGACTGGTTGTTCACCGGTATGCCACTCCGCACCAGGCGGTCACATGCCCGGGCTGCCTCCGGTGTTACTTCCCGGGCGTGGTTGAAGTGAGTGTTGAGCCATATCGGACTGTATCTGGCAAGCATGGCGCACAGCTCATCGTCTATACGCTGGGGCAGCACCACCGGGTATCGGCTGCCGATACGTATAATCTCAACGTGGCTTATTGCTCTCACCCGGGAGATAACATCCTCCAGGCGCTGGGTGGAGAGGGTGAGGGGGTCGCCGCCGGAGATGATGATGTCCCTGATTTCCCGGTGCTGCCGTATATAGCCAAGCATGGCTTCAATCTCCGCCGGCGTTCGTACCCAGCCGCCGTTCCGCCACTCCCTCTTGCGGGTGCAGTGCCGGCAGAGCATGGGGCAGATGTCGGTGAGCACCATGAGCGCCCGGTCGGGGTAGCGGTGCACAAGCCCCGGCACCACTGAGTCTTCCCGCTCAGCCAGCGGGTCTTCCATGCCCATCGTGCCCATCGTCATTTCCAGGACAGAGGGTACCGCCTGTTTTCTTATCGGGTCGTCGGGGTTATCGGGGTTAATTAAAGAAAGATAGAATGGTGTCACCGCCAGTGGGTAGCGCATGGTTACCAGCTTAAGCTGCGCCTGTTCCTCGGCGGACAGGGGAATAAACTGAGCCAGTTGCTCAACAGTGGTGATTCTATTACGAAACTGCCACTTCCAGTTGTTCCAGGCTACATCGGGGATACCGCTGTAAAACCTGTCCCTGTAAGTGGCGCCGCTACTGGGGGGTTTCTCCTCCAGGTCGCTGGAGATGCCGGAGGGAGGCTCTTCTTCTACCTCGCTTTTGCAGACATCCAAGCTGCTACGGGCTCGCCCGCTCATCGTTCTGGTTCCAACTGGTGACATATGTCTGTTTCCGTCCTTATTTATAAAGTATTTCCTAGCTAAATTATACTCTGTTTGCTATTTTCAGTAAATTATACTTCATGGGCTACAGTTGTCAAGGGTTTCTGCAAAATATTTTTTTAGCTTTTCCTGGCTCTATTTCTCGCTTATGGTTGATGCGCCTGACGTATTAATCGTCCCCATGGTGGGTTCGCCGCTGTACTCCAGTCTTGAGGCGCCGCTCAGGTCGGCGTCCAGCCTGCCGTCAAGCTCCAGCGAGCAGGTGCTGGCACCGCTCAGCGTTATATCGGCATTGTTCACCGGGAAGGCGGCAAACCGGGCACGGCTGGCACCGCTGACGTCCGCCGTTATATCGCCTGCCGAGCCCTCAAGCTGGATGGTGCTGGCTCCGCTTACATCAAACCCAGCGTTAGCGGCGCTCAGCTCGCCGGTAACGGTGCTGGCTCCGGAGACATCAAAACTGGCATCGCCGCAGGAGATATCCGCAAGCTCCAGGGAGCTGGCGCCTGATACCTGAATGTCCAGGTCATGGTTGGAACTGAAGGCAGAGACAGTCCCCCGGCTGGCTCCGGAAAGCTCCACCCCGTTCAGCTCCGGCAGGGTAACCCTGGCTTTCAGGGTCCTGTGCCCGAATATTGAGAACGGCCTGAGCCCTATCTTCAGGGTCTCGCCCTCTTTTGAGACCTGGATATATTGGAACAGGTTGTCGTCGGCAGTCACGCTCACGCTGTAGGAAGCCGCCTGCAAAATTTCTACCTCAAAGGTGCTGCCTACATCAACACGGGTAAAATCGCTGAAAGCGAAATCCTCGGTCTGCAAGTTCCCGGAGCCTGTTATCTCAAATCCACAGCCGGCTACCAGTCCCGGAATCAGGGCTGCTACCAGTATTACCGCTATTTTCCTTTTCACGGTTTGCCTCCTCCTTCCGTCAGGGGTAAGCTATTCGCAGAAACGAAGTAATCCTATTCTAGCACAAATTACCGGCATGGTTAACAACGTGTACCGGTTCAGTACATTAGTTGCGAGGTAACCCCATCCCCTGTATCCCCTTCCCCCTTTTAGGGATGTTGCCTCAAAAGTCATTCTGAGGAGCGGAGCGACGAAGAATCTGGGGTGGTGAGGCCTTTCGCCATGCTCGGCATGATAATAAAAGGGCACTTTTAGG
>CAYUBP010000023.1:0-11170 GCA_964443115.1 uncultured Dehalococcoidales bacterium
GATAGACCTCTCCAATGCCACCACCCCGTCAAGATGGCCGAAGGTAGTGGCTACACCGGGGTCAGTATAATCATCGGCGGGAACATAGATTGCCTGGAAGGATGTTATTGAACCCTTCTTCGTGGAGGTAATCCTCTCCTCAAGCTCACCGACCTCGGTCGCCAAGGTGGGCTGATAGCCCACCGCCGAAGGCATACGCCCCAGCAGAGCGGAAACCTCCATGCCCGCCAGGGTATAGCGATAGATGTTATCAATAAACAGCAGTACGTCCTGCCCCTCTACATCGCGGAAGTACTCCGCCATGGTCAGCCCGGTCAGCCCGATGCGGAGGCGGACGCCCGGCGGCTCATTCATCTGGCCGAAGACCATCACCGTCTTGTCTATTACGCCGGACTCTTTCATCTCTTTCCACAGGTCATTGCCCTCGCGTGACCTCTCGCCGATACCGGTAAATACAGAGTTGCCGCCGTGCTCGGTGGCGATATTGCGGATAAGCTCCTGGATGACGACCGTCTTGCCGACGCCAGCGCCGCCGTAGGCACCGACCTTGCCCCCCCTGGTGAATGGGGCAATGAGGTCAATAACCTTGAGACCGGTCTCAAGCATCTGTGTGGTGGTCTCCTGCTCCTCAAGCGATGGCGGCGTGCGGTGGATGGGCCAGTGCTCTTTAGCTTCAACCGTGCCCAGGTTGTCCAGTGCTTCACCCAATACGTTGAACAGCCTGCCCAGGGTACCTCTACCCACCGGCACCGAAAGAGCAGCCCCGGTATCTACGGCTTCGGCACCGCGTGCCAGCCCATCGGTGGGGGACAGCGCCAGGCACCGCACCCAGTTATTGCCGATATGCTCCTGCGCCTCAAGAACAACCTTGCCGCTATCCACCGTAATCTCAATGGAGTTATAGAGCGCCGGCAGTTCGTCCGGCGGAAACTCAATATCCACCACCGTTCCTATTACCTGAGCTACTTTTCCTTTAGCCATTTTCTACCTCTACAATCTAAGCCAAGGCTGCCGCCCCGCCCGTAATATCAAGAAGCTCTTTGGTGATTGACTCCTGACGGGCTTTGTTGTACAGCAGCGTCAGCTCGCTAATAAGTTCCCTGGCACTATCTGTGGCATTCCGCATCGCCACCATCCTTGCCGACTGCTCGCTGGCAATAGACTCCAGAACAGCATGATATACCTGCATATCAATGAACCGCGGCAGCAGCTCCCCCAGCACCATATCCGAGCCCGGCTCGTATATATACTCCACATTCTCCGCCCGGGGGATTGTGGCGGGCTCTACCGGCAGTATCTGCACCATGACCGGCTTCTGAGCCATGGTTGAGATAAACCCGGTATAGAAGAGATACACACGGTCAATGATGCCGTTAGTATAGTCATCAATAATAATCCGGGAGATGGGCATGGTATCCAGGAGGGTAGGCCGGTCGCCAAGGTTGATAAATTCAGCCAGTATATCCCGGCGGTATCTTCTCATGAAGTCGGCTCCCTTCCGCCCGACAGCAATCAGGGTAACCGGCACCGTCTGCTCCAGGATGAAGCTGCCTGTCCGGCGATTAATATTGGCATGCAGCCCGCCGCACAAGCCCCGGTCAGGAGTGATATGGACAACCGCAATCTTCTTTACCGGCCGGCTCTGCAGAAGCGGGTGCAACGCTCTATCAGCCTGGGGCAGAGCCGCCAGGTCAGCTATCACCTGCCGTATCTTCTCCGAGTAGGCACGCCCCGCCAGCCCCCGCTCCTGCGCCCGCTTCATCTTTGACGTGGCAATCATCTCCATCGCCCGCGTAATCTTGGCGATACTCTGAATGCCACGTATGCGGTTACGAATTAACCGGATATTTGCCATGTCTTAGAACCCTGCCCAAATTTTATGTAAATGTTGACCACCAGGTGCTTATATTGCCATGCCCTGCTTGAACTCGGCGATGGCTTTCTTCAGCGCCTCTTCGGTCTCCGGCTTTAGCTGCTTTTCCCGGGCGATGCTCTCCCCTATCTCCGGGTGGTTGGCTGCCATAAACCGGTGGAAGTTCGCCTCAAAGGCATCAAGCTTATCCACGGCTACATCATCAACGTAGCCATTAATTGCCACATACAGAATCATGACCTGCTTCTCCACCGGCATCGGGACGTACAGCGGCTGCTTCAGTATCTCGGTGATGCGCCGCCCCCGCTCAAGCTGGTCTCTGGTGGCTTTATCCAGTTCGGAGGTGCCGAACTGGGCAAACGCTGCCAGCTCCCGGTACTGCGCCAGCTCCAGCCTGAGCCTGCCCGCCACCTGCTTCATCGCCTTGGTCTGGGCGGCGCTCCCCACGCGGGATACCGAAAGCCCCACGTTCAGTGCCGGCCTCTGGCCGGCGTTGAACAGGTCTGACTCCAGATACATCTGCCCGTCGGTAATGGAGATAACATTGGTCGGGATGTAGGCGGACATATCGCCCGCCTGGGTCTCAATAATCGGCAGGGCGGTAAGCGAGCCGCCGCCATACTCCGGCGCATATTTAGCCGCCCTCTCCAGAAGACGGCTGTGCAGGTAAAAGACATCGCCGGGGTAAGCCTCGCGCCCCGGCGGGCGCCGCAGCAGCAGCGAAAGCTGGCGGTAAGCCCAGGCATGCTTGGAAAGGTCGTCATAGACCACCAGCACGTCCTTCCCCTGTTCCATGAACTCCTCGCCCATGGCGCAGCCGGCGTAGGGGGCCAGGTACTGCATCGCCACCGAGTCCGAGGCGTTAGCCGCCACCACGATAGTGTGCGCCATCGCCCCGTATGTATCCAGTGTAGCAACCACGCGGGCTACCTTTGACGCCTTCTGACCGACGGCGACATAGATACAGATAAGGTCGCCGCCCTTCTGATTGATGATGGTATCCAGGGTAATCGCCGTCTTTCCCGTTGACCGGTCGCCGATAATGAGCTCTCGCTGTCCCCTGCCCAACGGAATCAGGCTGTCTATGGCTTTGATACCTGTCTGCACCGGCGTGTTCACCGGCGCCCGCAGGGTAACGCTGGGAGCCACCCGCTCCATGGGGCGGGTGCTTACCGTCTTTATCACTCCCTTGCCATCCAGGGGGCGGCCCAGCGGGTCAACCACCCTGCCGATGAGGGCATCCCCCACCGGCACCTCGGCGATACGCCCGGTGCAGCGCACCTCGTCCCCCT
This sequence comes from uncultured Dehalococcoidales bacterium, assembly GCA_964443115.1. Taxonomy (GTDB): domain Bacteria; phylum Chloroflexota; class Dehalococcoidia; order Dehalococcoidales; family W111; genus CAYUBP01. The sequence goes on from CAYUBP010000023.1 coordinate 3,166, forward strand.
CCTTAAGCCGGGAGTAATCACCGAGGACGATAGCCGCCACGCTGTCCTCTTCCAGGTTCAGGGCAACCCCCATGACCTCATTGGGGAACTGGAGCAGCTCATTATACTTGGCGGCTGCCAGACCGTGAATCCGGGCAATACCGTCACCAATCTCAATCACGGTGCCAACATCCACCATTGCTACCGTGCTGCCGAACTGCTCAATCTGCTGCTTGATAACCGAAACTATATCCTGTCCTCTAGATGTCAACTTATCTACCTCCTCGAGCCAGCTCTCTCTTCAGCGAAACCAGCCGGCTCCGGGTGCTGCCGTCCAGCAGCTTGCCGCCAATCCTTGCCACGACTCCCCCAACCACGCCGGGGTCAACCTCGGCTTTAACCACCACCTTCTTGCCGGTTACTGCGCTCAACTGCTCAGCCAGTTTCTGCCTCTCCCCGTCATCAAGAGGGATAGCCGTAATGACGTCGGCATGCTCAATACCGCGATGGCTGTCCAGCAGGCGGTGGTACTCATCAGCAATATCCCCGGCAATGCCCAGCCTGCCCCTGGCTATCAGCAGATAGACCAGGTTCAGAGCCAGCGGGCTCAGGCCACCCAGAGCCCCGGATATCAGCCCGGCCTTAGCATCAAAATGGAGCCTGGGGCTCTCCAGGACAGCCACCAGCGACACATCCCCTGCCAGGCCGGCAATCTTATCAAGGTCAGACTGCCACCTGTCCAGCTCGTTTGCCCCGAGGGCAATCTCAAATGCCGCCTGGGCATAGCGCCGGGCGTAGAGCCTTCTTCCCACTACTGGCGGTCTCCTCTCACCATAGTTTAACGCCGTTTGTTATCTGACAAACCGAATAAAGACTCTTAAAAGTCCTGCTAACCCTTGTTCAGGGTAGTGCTCTCCTCCAGCACCTTGTCAATGAGCTCCCGGTGCGCTTTCTTGTCCAGTGACCGCTCTATGACCCTCTCCGCAGCCAGTATGGTCAGGTCGGCGAACTCCTTACGCAGTTCATCTATACTCTCGTCACGCTCCCGCTGAATCTCGCTGCGGGCGCGGGCGATAAGTACTTCAGCTTCCTGCCTCGCCGTCTCCTGCGCCTGCCGTCTGGCTTCATCGCCCGCCTTCACGGCACGGGAGACCAGTTCCTGCCCCTCCTGCGCCGCCGCCTCAATCCGCCTTCTGGACTCCTCCTCAGCGTGCTCCGCCTGCTGCTTAATATACTCCGTCTGCTCCATGCTCTCTTTAATCTTCTGCGAGCGCTCGTCAAGCATCTTCAGGATGCGCTTGTAGGCAAGGAAGTAAAGGAGCAGGAAGAGGATGCCGAAGTTTACGAGCTGGGCAATAAGCGCCGAGCCATTTATTCCAAGTTCGGAAAAAGCTTCACCCATGACAACCTCCTTCGGGCATGCCCCGTCCCTACGCCGCCGGCAGCAGGAACACGGCGACGATCACGGCTGCGAAGATTAGCACACCGAGAAGCAGCGCCGAAATCAGTAACCCAAAGAAAACACCATCTTCACCCATGATTCTGCCTCTCTATCTAGATTACGCCACGAAAACAAGGAGAATAGCCACAATAAGGACGTAGATACCCAGGGCTTCGGCCATGGCGATGGCAATCATCATGTTGGTAAGAATGGGCCCCCTCGCCTCGGGGTTCCGCCCCAGCGCCTGCATCGCCGAGTAACCGATGAGCCCGATGCCGATACCCGGACCCAGCATCCCCAGCCCTGCCACAAGGCCAACTGCCAGCATCTTTAGCGTTTCCGGATCCATTAGTTCCCCCTTTCTAAAGACTTAAGCTACTTGTTATGCTCTGGCTCGTGTTCCGCAACAGCCATTGTAAGATAGACCAATGTCAGTCCGGAGAAGATAAACGCCTGTACAAAACCGATGAGTATTTCCAGCCCATAGACGATGTTCACCACCAGGAACGGGACCATGAAGACGACAATAAGCAGCAGAATTTCCCCAGCCGTCATGTTGCCGAATAGACGAAGGGTGAGACTGAGGAGCCGTATAAGCTGGCTGATAAGCTCAATGAACCCGACAAAGGCATTGATGATGCCGCCCACCAGCCCGCCAAACCCGCTCTTTATCTTACCGCGGAAGAGTTGACCCAGGGCTCTGGCTATGGGCCTCCAGTTGAAGAAGACCTCCAGGTACTTTGAGCCGTGCGCCTTGAAGCCATAAACGGCTACCGACACGAAAGAGATGATTGCCATTGCCAGCGGCATGTTGATATCCGTGTTGGCGCTGCGGAGCAGCTCCACCTCCCCTTCGGCGGTAGTGACATGGAAGGAGACACCGAATATCGGCAGGAGGCTCAGCCAGGCATTGGCTATGACCATCAGGAATATCGTGGCTACGATGGGGAAGAAGGAGCGGGCATACTTCTCGCCAGCCACTCCCTGGCAGAACCCATAGAGCAGCCCGACGATGGTCTCCCATACATGCTGGATGCGGCCCGGGACAATCCGCATGCGGCGGGTGGCAGCCCAGGCGAACAGCACCAGCACAATTATGGTAAGCCAGGTAGCCAGAATGGTGTTAGTGACCGGAAAACCAAAAATGTGGAAGACTACGGGGGCGGCAAGCTCAATCTCCGGCTGGTGCACCCCGAGCCAGCTCGGCATGTTTATACCGAGTTCCTTACCGATAGGACCGGCAGCGAGGCCGACAAGAACAAGCCCAACAGCAACAACCGCAATGATAATAATGAGGGGAAAAGAACAGCCCAAGCAGCCGCGCTTCCGCTCCGCCACTAGCTGTCCTCCTTGTTTCTTCTGTTATCAATGAGTGGTATCAGCATACGATAGGCACCGTAAAAGGCGACAACCACGCCAAGAATTAAGCCCGCTATTATGAAAATAGGCTTGGTATCCAGCTTATCATCAAGCCAGAGACCACCCCACACCCCGAAAAAGATGCTCAGACCGATATACCAACCGATACCTACCAGCCTGAGCGCGGCTCGCCCCCTGCCCATACCCTAAAAAGCATACCAAATCTGCCCCCCGCCGGTCAAGCCGAACCGGGCGCTCCCTTTTGCTCAAATCACGATTGTCATTACGAGCAGAGCGAAGCAATCTCAATGTGAATAGATTGCTCCGTCGCTACGCTCCTCGCAATGACACATCCTGCCAACCAGTAGTAAGCCGAACCGGGCGCTCCGGAGCCCCACCCTCATCCCGCTACAAAGAAATAGCCCTGCTTCTTTAGTTATAGCAGGGCTATTTTTATCACCTTAGCGGCAGGATTTAAGACTTGCGCTTATCAAAGTCGTCCATGTCAAGGGTGTTAATGAACTCATAGAAGGCTGACATCCGCTTGATTTCCTCTTCGCCAACCTCTCCACCCTTCCCACCAGCTTCCGACTCCGGCGCGATGGGTTTGCCTGTCTCCTTGTCCAGCAGGATGCCAGCTTTTTCCATGACTTCTTCAGCAGCAAAGATGGGCACCTCAGCCCTTACCGCCAGCGCCAGGGCATCGCTGGGGCGGGAATCAATCTCCATCTGCCCGCCGTCAACATTAAGAATAACCTTGGCATAGAAGGTATCGCTCTTAAGGTCACTGACAATGATGGAGTTGATTCTGGCTCCGAGGGCATCAATCACCGAGTGCAGTAAATCGTGGGTCAGCGGCCTTGGGACACTGACCCCCTGAAGCTTCACGGCGATGGCATCGGCTTCAGCCGGGCCAATCCATATCGGCAGATAGCGCTCGGCTGCCTTTTCTTTCAGAATCACCACCCGCTGGTAATTCATCAGGCTGACCCGAATGCTATCAATCACCATTTCTATCATTGCTTCTCCCCCACTCGCTCCTCTCCAGGCTAATTCCAATTCTACTCCAAGGGGGTATGCCTGTCAACTGATTTCACCCGTGACGGCGTACATGCTATAATAGAGAATTGCCGGACCTCAGAAATTCCAGCTACCCAGGCTGATAACATAAGAGACGATTTTTTAAACTAGAAGGAGATAGTCATGGGTGAAAGCCAGAAGGTTGTCGTCTGGTTTAATGAGGTCACCAGGAACGATGTAGCCACCGTCGGCGGCAAAGGGGCAAACCTGGGGGAGATGACCAACGCCGGAATACCGGTACCCCCGGGATTTATTGTAACCGCTGGTACCTACTTTGACTTTATACAGAGGTCAGAACTCGCCGAAAAAATCCGCAGTCTGCTGGCTCCGCTTGACCCGGGCGACAGCAAGCAGCTACAGCAGGTTGCCGCCGAAATCAAGCAGTTGATTCTGGAAGCCCAGATGCCGCCAGACATAGCCGGGGAAATCAAGCAAGCCTACCGGAAGATGGGAGGAGGGCTGGTCGCCGTCCGCTCCTCGGCAACGGCTGAAGACCTGCCCGAAGCCTCTTTCGCCGGGCAGCAGCGCACCTTCCTCAATATCAGCGGTGAAGAAGACGTGGTAAAAGCCGTCCAGGGCTGCTGGGCATCCTTGTTTGAGCCGCGCGCCATCTTCTACCGCCACCAGCAGGGCTTTGACCACTTCAAGGTCGGGCTGGCAGCCCCGGTACAGAAGATGGTGGCATCCGAAGCCTCCGGTGTAATGTTCACGGTTGAACCGGTGACCAGCGACCCTACCAAGGTCGTCATTGAGGCTGTTTACGGGCTGGGCGAAGCCATTGTCTCCGGAGAGACCACCCCCGACCATTATCTGATTGACAAGTCCACCCATAAGGTCATAGAGAAACAAATCGCCAGGCAGGAGCAGCAGCTGGTCAGGAACCCGGCGGCCGGTGTAGAAGAGACCAACGTCTGGATGCCGGTGCCGGAGCAAGCCCGGGACAGGCAGAAGATAACCGATGACGAGATTCTCAGGCTAGCCAGGTTAGCCCGGCAGATAGAAGACCACTACCAGTTCCCCCAGGACATTGAGTGGGCGAAAGAGGGCACGGAGCTGTATATCGTCCAGACACGCCCGGTAACCACAATCAAGGAGATGACTAAGGCTGAGGCTGAGCCGGAGGTCAAAGCCGAGGTGCTGCTCAGCGGGGCACCCGCAAGCCCGGGCATGGCGTCGGGACCGGTCAAAATAGTGCGGGATGCCTCAGAGATAGACAAGGTGGGAAAGGGTGATATCCTCGTCGCCGAGATGACAACGCCTGACTTTGTGCCGGCGATGAAACGGGCGGTAGCCATCGTCACCGACCGCGGCGGCAGGACCGCTCACGCCGCCATCGTCAGCCGGGAGCTGGGAATCCCCTGTGTTGTCGGCACCGGAACAGCGACTACCACGCTTACCGACGGACAGATAATCACCGTGGACGGCTCACGGGGCAAGATATACCCGGGCAGCCTAGCCATAGATACAACGGCGGCCGCCGCCGCCGAAGCCCTGAAGGAACAGATAAAGACCAGGACTAGAGTCTATGTAAACCTGGCGCAGCCGGAGCTCGCCGAGATGGTGGCAGGACGCAACGTGGACGGCGTCGGCTTACTCCGGGCTGAGTTCATGATTGCCCAGATTGGCGAGCACCCACGGTACATGATTAGCCAGAACCGGGACGGCGAGTTTGTTGACAAGCTGTATAATGGGCTCCACACCTTCGCCAGAGCCTTCAGCCCCCGTCCGGTCGTCTACCGGACTACTGACTTCAAGACCAACGAGTACCGCGACCTCAAGGGCGGCCAGGAGTACGAGTCGTCTGAAGAGAACCCCATGCTCGGATACCGGGGCGCCTCCCGGTACATCACCGAGATTGAGGTCTTCAAGCTTGAGGTAGAAGCCATAAAGAGAGTCAGGGAGCAGTACAAGAACCTGTGGGTCATGATTCCCTTCGTCCGCACCGTTGATGAGCTGGCAAGGACAAAACAGCTACTGGAATCCCTGGGCTTGAAGCGCTCGCCGGACTTCAAGCTGTGGATGATGGTTGAGGTGCCATCCAATATCTTTCTTATTGAGAAGTTCATCGGCGTCGGCATTGACGGCATATCCATCGGCTCCAATGACCTCACCCAGCTCATCCTGGGCATTGACCGCGACAGCGAGAAGCTGGCGGCGACATTTGACGAACGGAACGAAGCGGTGATGCTTGCCCTGGAGAGGGCGGTAAAGGCAGCCCGGGCAATGGGAATTACCTCCTCCATCTGTGGACAGGCGCCGTCGGTCTATCCCGAGCTTACGGAAAAGCTAGTGGAGTGGGGCATAACCTCGGTCTCGGTAAGCCCGGACATGATTGGCACCACCAGAGAGATAATCGCCGCGGCGGAAGCCAGGCACAATATTAAGTAACCGGAGGTTGCCCGGCAAATACCGGCGGATAACCCCGCTGTTATCACGAAGAGCGAGGCGGCGAAGCAGTTTCAGTGCTATGAGACTGCTTCGCTCCGCTCGCAATGGCAGGGTGTTTATAAACAATCAGGTAGCTGGCGACTTGACAACCGGGGGCTGGTGCTGGATAATGTTCGCCCGATGTCCAGGAGGTGAGCAGCTTGGCTAAGAAAACCGGCGAGACCATAATCCGGCCCATGGAGCCCGAGGACATAAGCGCCATCCTGGAGATTGATCGCAAGATCAGGGGAAAGCGACGGGCAGTCACCTACGCCGACCTGATTACCGGAGACCTGGGAGGAGACCTTGACCTCAGCTTTGTGGCTGAAGTCGGCAGCCAGGTTACCGGCTTCATCCTGGCGCGGCGCGCCTACACGGTAGAGCCGGTTGTTGAAGCCGGGCTGATTCAGGTCCTGGGTGTTGACCCTGAATTCCAGGGACAGGGTATCGCCACCAGGCTGGTCAATGCCATGCTGGGGCGCTGCCAGGCGACCGGGCTCAAGCTCGTCCGCATATCAGTAAGGGAGCGGGACAGCCAGCTAAAGGGCTTCTTTACCCATGCGGGCTTCCGCCGCGGTCAGCATATAGACTACATCAAGACCCTGTAGCTACAGGAATACCAGCACCAGAAATGCTCAGCAAGCTCTGTATTCGCCAGAAAACCGAAGAGAGGGAGGAAAATCTTTCCCCTCACGCTGCCAGAAGCCGGCTGTCCCGGGGGAGGCTCCACGGTGAGGAGCCGTGCCCCATCCGCACCGCCTTCCAGCGTGACCGGGACCGGATTATTCACACCAAGGCATTCCGGCGCCTAAAACACAAGACGCAGGTGTTCATTGCCCCGATGGGTGACCACTATGTTACCCGCCTCACCCATACCCTTGAGGTCTCCCAGATTGCGCGGACTATCGCCCGGGCTCTATCCCTTAACGAAGACCTCACCGAGGCAATCTCCCTGGGGCATGACCTGGGGCACACCCCATTCGGGCACGTCGGGGAGGATGTTTTGGACGAGCTTTATGCCGGCGGCTTCCGGCATAACGAGCAGAGCCTGCGCACCGTTGACCTGTTAGAGAAGGACGGGCAGGGGCTCAACCTTACCTGGGAGGTAAGGGACGGTATATTAAACCACTCCAAGACCGGAGCCAGCATAAGCATCCTGGGGGAAGGCTGGGGGAAAACCGGCACCCTGGAGGGCGAGGTGGTCAAGATTGCCGACATGGTAGCCTACATCAACCATGACATCGGGGATGCCGTCAGAGCCGGCATCATTACCGAGGACGAGCTGCCGCCCTCCGCCGCCGGCGTGCTGGGGCACTCGCACTCGCAGCGTATCAATACGCTGGTCAGCGATATAGTCGCACACTCATGGGCGGTAACCGGCGGCACCGGGGGCAGTCCGGCTATCGGGATGAGCCCCGGGGTTCTTGAGGCCACCGGCACCCTGCGCAATTTCCTCTTTGACCGGGTGTACAACGTGCAGGCAGCCTTAGAAGAAACGGAGAGGGCAAGGCAGACGGTGCGCCGGCTGTATGACTACTTCTGTAAGAACCCCGGTAAGCTGCCGCCGGAATATAAGTCCTACAGCGACGAGATAGAGCGGAGGGTGGTGGACTACATCGCCGGCATGACCGACCAGTACGCCATCCGGATGGCGGGCGAAATTTTAGAATGAGAAAATCCATCCCCCTGACCCCCTTCCTTTACGAAAAAGGTCACCTC
>CAYUBP010000024.1:0-8754 GCA_964443115.1 uncultured Dehalococcoidales bacterium
CACAGTATTTACACTTCTTCGGTTCAATATCGGCTAACATCTTCTTCGCCACCTCCAAGCTCTTTATTAGCTTCTCTTCTTCCATTTCTACCTCCTCTTTTTAGAGAAGGTAACAAAACGTCATTAAAGGTTGCAACCACTACCGAGCAGAACCACCAGCCGGACACACTTGATAAGTCCCCCCTGTAGGGAGTATAGTTTAGAGATGCCGGTGACAGAGAAACTGCGTATTGATAGCGAAGCCCTGGCTTTACTTGCCAGGATAGGCGGCTTTCTTGCCAGGCAGGGGGTCCAGGGGTATCTTACCGGCGGCTTTGTCCGCGATATTCTCCTTGGAAGAGATACGGCGGACATTGATATAGCCGTGACCGGAGATGCCCTTGATATTGCCCCCGGTCTGGCGGCTGCCCTCGGCGGCAGGTGCTTCCCCCTGGACGAGGTGAACCGGGTGGGCAGAATAGCAATACCCGCGGAAGCTACCCGTACTGGAGAGAAGTGGCAGATTGACCTCTCCATGATTACCGGCAATATTGAGAATGACCTGAGCCGGCGTGATTTCACCGTAGGTGCCATGGCTATTAATCTTGAACAACTGGACTCCATTCAGCTTATAGACCCGTTTGGCGGCAGGGATGACGCCCGCGGGGGCAGAATCCGGGCAGTCAGCGAGGCAGCCTTTGCCGCTGACCCCGTACGCCTGCTGCGCGGGATAAGGCTGGCGGCTGAGCTTGGTTTCACAATTGATAGCGAGACTGAGCTTTTCATCCAGCGCCACAGCCATCTTGTCACTGCTATTGCCGCTGAGCGGATACGGGAGGAGCTCGTCCGGCTCCTGCTTGTCCCCCGGAGCAGCGAGTTTCTCCGTTATCTGGATAGGCTGGGGCTGCTCACTGCTATAGTCCCGGAACTGGCGGAGCTAAAGGGGGTAGAGCAGCCGCCGGAGCATTTCTGGGATGTCTTTAACCACTCGGTTGAGACGGTGGCTGCCGTTGAGTTCCTGCTGAGGCAGGGAACCATTGAGTATGTCAGTCCTGCGGTTTTGGAAGTAGTGCCATGGTCAGAGGAACTGACGGGGCACTTCGCCCGTGAGGTGGCTGGCGGTAGCACCCGCGGGGCGCTGCTCAAGCTGGCGGCGCTGCTCCATGATATTGCCAAGCCCCGTACCAGAGCCGTCCATGAGGACGGGCGGCTCCGCTTCCTGGGTCATGCCCGGCAGGGGGCGGATATAGCGGCGGGCATACTGGAGAGGCTGAGGTTCAGCACCCGGGAAGCCAGGCTGGTGGAGACCATGGTGAGGCATCACCTCCGGCCGGGGCAGATGGGGCAGGAGTGGCAGCCCACCCGCCGGGCAATCTACCGCTATTTCCGCGATACCGGCGATGCCGGTGTTGACACCCTGTTCTTAAGCCTGGCTGACCACTTGGCGACCAGGGGGCCCAAGCTGGACCTCGCCGGGTGGCAGGAGCATGCCCGGATGGTAGAATACGTGCTGGCGCAGCGCCAGCAGCCGGAGACTATCCTCCCGCCCAAGCTAATAGACGGGCATGACCTGATAAACGTACTGGGCGTGAGACCGGGGCCCAGAATCGGCGAGCTCCTGGAGCTTGTGCGCGAGGCGCAAGCCGCCGGCGAGGTGGCTACCCGGGAGGAGGCTCTCGCCTTTGTAAGCGACCGCCTGAAGTCTGAGGGAGAGTGAAGATGACCAGAAAACAAGCGATGCTCTTTATGCTAGTTCTAGTAATCTTTGCCCTTGCCGCCGCCGTGGTATTACCCATTAACGGTGGGCTTCTCTTCGGAAAGGGGATGCGGCTGGGGCTGGACCTGCAGGGAGGCACCCACATCGTTTACCAGGCTGACCTGTCCGGGGTTGAGCCCGGCGGGGAGGACACTGCCCTGGACGGAGTTGTTGCCGTCCTCGGCAACCGGGTTAACCCCCTCGGTGTGACCGAACCCATCATCCAGAAACAGGGCGGCGACCGGATTCTGGTACAGCTACCGGGGGTCAGCATCAGCGATGCTGACAAAGAGAGGCTGGGGCGGGTTGACCTGCTTGAGTTCGGGGAACTGGCGGCGGATGAAGAGGAGGCAAAGTGGGAGAACGAGCTGGGCAGGTGGAAACCGGCTACGGGAGAAATAGACGGCGTGGAAAAAGCGCTGACCAGCAGCTACTTCAAGGCGAATACCTATGTGACCGTGGGTAGCATGGGCGAGGTACTGCTGATATTTGAGTGGAACGAGGAGGGCAGCATCCTGTCGGAGCAAATCACCACCCGGCTTATTGGCCAGCCGCTGGGCATCTTTGAAGGGGACCAGGCACTGCTGGGAGAAGATGATTATCCGATTGCGCCGACCGTTCAGGGGGTGATTGAGGACAAGGGTCAAATTGAGGGCTTGAGCTACAACGAAGCCACCAAGCTATCCCAGCAGCTTAACTACGGGCGGCTACCGGTGCCGTTAGAGATAATCTATAACCAGACGGTGTCTCCGACACTGGGCGCCGATTTCGTTGACATGAGCGTCAGGGCGGGGATTATCGGCATCCTGGTGGTCATGTTCTTCATGATTGCCTACTACCGCCTGTCCGGGGTGGTTGCCAGCCTGGGGCTGGTCTACTATGGGGTGCTGCTCCTGGCGGTATTCAAGCTGCTCGGCGTCACCCTCACCCTGTCTGCCATCGGCGGTTTCATCCTGTCGGTAGGCATGGCGATAGACGCCAATGTGCTTATCTTTGAGCGGATGAAGGAGGAGCTGTGGGGAGGGCGGACGCTGGGAGCAGCCATTGAGGCAGGCTTCAAGCGCGCCTGGCCGGCGATATGGGACAGCAATATCACCACCATACTGGCGGGGCTTGTCCTCTACTGGCTGGGCAGCAGCATTGCCGAGAGTGCGTCGGTTCAGGGTTTTGCCCTGACCCTGGTTATCGGCGTAGCGGCGAGTATGTTCACCGCTATCACCGTTACCCGCACCTTTCTCCGCCCCTTCGTCGGCACCAGCTTAGCTCAGCCGTCACTATTTGCTCCATATCAGAGGAGGAAGAATGCTTGATATTATTGGCAAGAGGTTCTGGTACTTTCTCATCTCGGGAATAGTCATCATCGCCGGGATTATTGCCCTTGTAGTTTTCGGACTCCAGCCGGGGATTGAGTTCAGTAGCGGCTCATTGCTGACGGTAAGCTTTGAGCAGGAGGTGAGCGAGGAGCAGGTTAGGGAGGCGCTGACTGACCTGGAGTATGGCACCGCCATTGTGCAGCACACCGGCTCCGGGGACTTCATCATCCGCCTGCCGGGGCTAAGCAACGACGCCAAGGACGAGCTGGAGGCCGGGCTAGCCGCCAGCCTGGGTGATTTTGAGGTCAAGGGTTTTGACTCGGTATCGCCGATGATTGCCGAAGAGACCACCCGCAACGCCGGCATTGCCGTGCTTGTCTCAGCCTTCGCCATGCTGCTGTATATCAGCTGGGCTTTTCACCGCATGCCCAACCCGTTCCGGTGGGGCGCCTGCGCCATCGCCTCGCTGGTGCATGACGTGCTGGTGGTAGTCGGGGTGTTTGCCATCCTCAGCGGCATATTCGGCTGGGAGATTGACCTGATGTTCGTCGCCGGTATTCTGACAGTAATCGGCTACAGCATCAATGACAGTATCGTCATCTTTGACAGGATACGCGAGAACGTAAAGAATTACGGCGATGCAGACTTTGAGAAGGTGGTTAACCGTAGCCTGGAGGAAACTCTATCCCGTACCCTGATAACCAGTATGGGGACACTATTTGTGCTTATTGCGCTCCTGCTGTTCGTCGGGGCGCCGATACAGAACCTCGTCGTTGTACTCCTGGTGGGTATTGTCACCGGTACCTATAGCTCAATAGGCACGGCAGCGTCCCTGCTGGTGGTGTGGAAGAAGGGGGAGTGGGGCAGGTTTATCGGGCGCAGGCCTGTGGCTCAGCAGTCTTAAAAACGGGGCAGGTGGTGGCATGTTTGCTACTCCAAAGGGGGCAGCCAAGCTGTTCCTTATCACCGTCCTCGGGCTGATTGGCTTGAAGATGGCGGTGGGAGCGGTCACCCACAGCATCAGCATCTGGGCTCAGGCGGCGGACAGCTCTCTGGACTTCCTTGCCGTGGTGATTACATTTGTCACCGTGGGCTACGCAGGCAAACCCGCTGACAAGGAACATCCCTTTGGACACGGCAAGGTTGAGGGCGTGGCTGCCGGCATACAGGCGGTACTGATTTTCATCGCCGCCGGTCTTATCATCTACTCTGCAGTGCAGAGGCTAATCAGCGGGACGACGATTCAGGTTACAGAAGCCGGCATGGGGGTAATGGCGGTATCAATAGCCAGCAGCATCTTCCTCTCGCGCCACCTTTTCAAGGTAGCCCGGGCAACCGGCTCCACCATCCTTGAAGCCAACGCCCACAATATTGCCGCTGATGTCTACTCGGCGGCGGGGGTTCTGGTGGGGCTTGTCGTGGTGCGGTTTACCGGGCTTGAGATTCTTGACCCCATCATTGCTCTGCTGATGTCACTGCTCATCCTGAAGGCTGGCTTCTCTGTCGGCCGGAAGGCGTTCGGGGAGCTGATTGACATCAGGTTGCCGCAGGCGGAAGAGGACGAAATACGCTCTATAGTCATGGCGCACGGCTGCCGGGTGGCGGGTTTTCACGACCTGCGGACGCGCAAGGCGGGAAGCCAGCGCTACATTGAACTGCACCTGGTAATGCCCAAGGATGCCAGTGTGGAAGAGACACACCGCGTCTGTGACCGCCTGGAGCAGGGCATAACAGATAAGCTCCCCAGTGCCAGCGTGACCGTCCATGTTGAGCCGGGCGATATTGAGTGCGCTCAGTGCTCCGTCATGTGTACGCTCAGAGATAAGAGCAGCTAGGCGAGGGCATGGACTTCTCTTATCTCCTCAACGAGGCGGGTAATATCGGGTGCCGGATGTACGCGGGGAGACTGCCCCAGCGGGTCACTGAACTCCCTGCCCAGCAGCACGTTAAAAGTCGCCGCTACCGAAAAGGCAAGCGCCTGAAGGTTATAGCCCCCCTCCAGGCAGAAGACAAGCCTACTCTCACAGATTTCACCGGCTAGACCTGTGATAATCTCCGTCATACGGGCAAAACCGTTGACGCTGACCCGCATCAGAGCCAGCTCATCAGCCCAGCAGGCGTCGTAGCCGGCAGAGACAAGTATAAGCCGGGGGCGGAACCGCCTTACCGCCGGCATGATGATTTGCTCAAATACCTCTATGTACTCACCGTCGCCGCTGCCGGCCGGCAGCGGTATATTGACCTTGGTTCCCTTTGCCTGCCCGCTTCCCGTCTCATGAATACTCCCCGTGCCCGGATAGAAGGGGTACTCGTGGGTGGATACGTAGAGTACACGGGGGTCGTCATAGAAAGCATCCTGTGTACCGTTACCGTGGTGGACGTCAAAGTCAATAATCGCCAGGCGCTCCAGCTTGTGCCTGCTCAGGGCATACCCCGCGGCGATAGCCAAATTATTGAACAGGCAGAAACCCATCGCCTGCCGCGGGGTGGCGTGGTGTCCCGGCGGTCTCACTAGGGCGAAGGCGCTGCTGACCCTGCCGCCGATGACGGCATCGGTGGCAGTAATAGCCCCGCCAGCGGCATAGACCGCAGCCTCGTAAGAGGCGGGCGACATCACCGTATCCGGGTCAAGCCAGCCGCCGCCCCGCTCTGCCGTGTCGCGGATGTGCTGGATATACTGCCTGTCGTGCACCAGGGACAGCTCCTCCACCGAAGCCGCCCGCGGCTCTATCGGCACAAGCTCCTGCTTCAAGCCAGTCTGCTCCAGGTGGGAGATGATTGCCTCCAGCCTTGCGGCGCTCTCCGGGTGCTGACCGGTATCGTGTTTGAGGTAAACAGGGTCATAGACATAACCAACTTTCATTGCTTATACCACCTTCTGAACGCCGGATACCACAAACCACCCGGCGAAAAAGAAAAGAGCCAGGCTGAGAATGGTAAACACCCACTCGTGCACCCTCTGGTTCCAGAACGAATGCGTCTTATAGACGGTCACGGAGACAAAAGAAAGCCAGACCAGGTCACACAGCCAGTGCACCAGGATTAAGCTGCCCAGGCCCACGGCACCAAAATCACGGAACTTGTCAATGAGGGGGATACCTATTCCCACCCACCACGCCAGGAAGAACGGATTAAGCCCGCTCATCACGATACCGGCGGTAAAGGCGCTGTGGGGGACATCCCTGCTCTCACTTGTTATCTCCCGCCGGGCACGCAAAAGACCGATGCCCATCCAGACAATAACGCCGCCGCCGGCTATGCCCATCGCCAGCTGCACCCAGGCATTGCCGAAAATCTGCGCCTGGTTCACCCAGAACCAGATGAGTATTATCAGCGGCACTTCAACGACGGCGTGCCCCAGCGACATCTGAGCGCCAGCCCAGGGGGACTTATAGCTCTTTGCCAGGGCTACGGCAAACATGGGCCCGGGCAGCATCACACCGGAGAGTGAAATAACGACTGCGCTGAGCAACAACGCTGATAGCGTAGCCGCAGAGTTATCAATCATAGAACAATTCTAGCACAGAGACGGTCGTGTCTCCAGTCAGCGTACCGTTCCCTTCTGCCCGAATCGTGGCCGTCATTACGGGCGGGAAGGAGCAATCTATTCGCGCTGAGATTACTTCGTCGTTTCGCTCCTCAGAATGACTTTTGAGGCAACCTCCTTAACAAGGGGAAGGGGATAAAGGGGATAGGGTTATTCCCTAATATCTTGAGTTCGTTAACCTGATGGAATATACTCTTGGTGAGTAGAGGCGGCTTGGCGTTTAAGCCTCTTTGGAGGCAGGAGAGATGTCATTAGACCTGACTGAGGTGGCGTCCCAGGTTGAGGGGATGGTATCCCGGATAAAAGCCGGTGCTATGGAGAGGCAGGAGCACCTCCGGCATGCGCTGGATACCATGGCAAAGACCGACCTGGACTCCCTGCGCCGGAAGATAGCAGCCAGCAAGACCACCTGGCTGGTAGCCGGTCTGGTAGACGGGCTTAGCCGGCGCTGCAAGGCGCCACCATTGCCAGAGGAGTTCACCGTCATCGCCACCGACGGCTCTCACATTGACGTTGACCGCCACCGGCAGACCAGGTGCTACCTGATAAACATCGGCAGCGCCGTTCTCTGCTACGGCGACCAGCCCGATGCCATCCTCAGCAGTTCCCCCCGTCTCTACTCTGGCGACCAAGACATGGTTATCACCCCGCCAGCCGGCGGCAGGGAGCAGCCGATAGAAGGCACACTGCTGGGCATAAAGCGCAGCGTTGAGGAGTGCCGGGAGCTGGCACGGCTGGCGGCGGAGCTGCCGCCGCAGAGCACTGCCCTAGCGCTGCTTGACGGCTCGCTTATCCTCTGGGGCCTGGCGGGGCAGGCTTACCCTGAGTTTGTCACCGGGGCACTGCTCACCGATGGGTTCCTCGTCCATCTGGATGCCATAAGAAAGCTGAACACGGACAGGCAGGCGGCGGTTGCCAGCTATATCAGCTTCCCCCGCAGCACTGATGTGGTCAATGCACTGCGGGTGGCGGTATGCCCCCGCGAGTCGGTTGATAGCGACCGCTACTGCAGGGAGTGCGACTCAAGAGAGTGTGAGACGCTATCATCTGTCCAGGACCGGGAGCTATTCTCCAGCCTGCTCGGCGAGGGAGAACGCTCGGCGCTGTTTACCAGCGAGTCATCGGTGGTCACGAGAAACTACGGGGCAAGCCGGGTCTATTTCTTCTACCTCCGGGCGGATGACGAAATTGCCCGGGTTGAAGTCCCGGAGTGGGTGGCGACCAATGATAGCCTGCTTGGTTTAGCCCACGCCTTGATATTAGACCAGTGCCGGCGGGGGCAGGGCTACCCGGCGGCGCTTGCCGAAGCCCATGAGCAGGCAGTGGTCACCGGCGCTGACAGGGAGCAGTTCTGGCAACTGGTGGAGTCCTCCCTGATTGTGGAACATCTCCCCACCCTTGATTCTGCCAAAAGCCGCAGCAAGAGGGCGCGGTGGATATAGTATAATAGAACTGTCCTATGCTGGCTCGGAGGTGTGAGATGAAAAACCTTTTATCTCTAGCGGCAATAACGCTGGCAGTCTGTTTGATAGCCGGCTGCGGCGGGGCGACGACCAGCCCCACCCCCAGCCTGACGCCGACGGCGACGCCCACATCCAACCTCAGCCCAACGCCGGCTCTCAGCCCCAGCCCCTCTGTAGCCCCCGGCGAAGTTGCTACCTATACCGACTCGCTGGAGACGATAACCGTCCGCAAGGACCAGGAGTTCATCATCTCCCTGGAATACCAGTATGGCGGCACCTACGAGTGGACGGAGACCCACGACGAAAGTATGCTCCGGCTGGTGGGCAAGGAGAACAAGCCGGGCGTGAACCCGGAGAGCATGTTCGGCACGCCGGCAACCCAGAACTTCCGCTTCCGGGCGCTGAAAGAGGGCAACGTGAATATGACCTTCGTTTACAAGCGCTCCTATGAGGTAATACCCTCCAAACAATTGGTATTCAGGGTTCAGATAGAGGACTAGGAGAGCCGGCTTGCGCCGTCTTTGCCTGCGAACCGAGATTGGGATGGAAAGGAGACCGACATGTCAGACGAAGGAAAATCTAAGGGTGGGACTCCGGTAACCGGGCCTCTCGTTGGCACTCTCTGGTTTATCGGCTGGCTGTTCACCTGGGGCTTCGCCAATCTGGTGTGGTGGAAAATCCTGCTGGGCATCATCA
>CAYUBP010000024.1:8764-10637 GCA_964443115.1 uncultured Dehalococcoidales bacterium
GGGCGACTCGACACACCGCGGGGGGTGCCCTCGGCGACAGCAGTGGGGGGAGGGGAGGAGTCTATGTTGGAGACCAATGTAATATATTGCGGTGATTGTCTCCTGAAGCTGAAGGAGATACCGTCCGATAGCATAGACCTGATATACATTGACCCGCCTTTTAGCTCTAGCCGGAACTATGTGGCTTTCTGGCAGGAGCAGGAGAAAAGGCATTTTGAGGATAGATTTGAGAATGTAAGTGCCTATGTTGACTATATGAGACCACGGTTAAAGGAATTGCACAGAGTATTAAAACCAACTGGTAGTTTTTACTACCACTGCGACTGGCACGCATCGCACTATATCAAAGTCCTGCTGGACAGCGACTATCTGTTCGGCTATTCTAATTTCAGGAATGAGATTATTTGGAAGCGTCGATACGGGACGTTTAGCACCGTTCACGAATCAAACAAGTTTGGCTCATCGACTGACGCCATATTTTTCTACGTGAAGACCAAAGATGCTCCATTTCATCCTCAATATAGCTTCAACGACGAAGAATATCAGCGATATGTAGAGAGAGCTTTCAAGTATGTGGACGAAACTGGTCGGCGTTATCGAATTGCAGATTTAGCTAATCCTGCTCCACGACCAAATCTCATGTACGAATACAAAGGATACAAGCCACCAAAGAACGGTTGGGCTATTTCACGGGAGAAAATGGAGCAGTGGGATAAGGAAGGACGCCTCTATTTTCCTAAGAACCCTGATGGGAGAATACAGCGTAAGCGTTTTCTTGATGAACTGAAGGGTAAACCAGTACAAAATCTGTGGGATGATATTGAAATGGTCTCATCCCAGTCAGGGGAGCGGCTAGGCTACCCCACACAAAAACCATTGGCTCTGGCAGATAGGATAATCAAGGCGAGCAGTAATGAAGGTGATACTGTGCTAGACGCTTTTTGCGGTTGCGGTACTACTATATTATCTGCCCAACTGCTGAAGCGGAAGTGGATTGGAATTGACATATCACCAACCGCTTGCAGAGTTATTGCGAAGCGCCTTGAAGATACTACGGGCATTAAAGAGGGGCAAGATTTTGTTGTCAAAGACTTACCCAAGACAGTTGAAGAATTACGTATATATCCGGCGTTTGAGTTTCAGAACTGGGTTATAAACGCTCTTGGTGGAGTACCGAACAAGGTCAAGGTCAGAGACAAGGGGATAGACGGCAAACTCTATCCCATTGAGGACATTAAGAAAGAAAAGAAAGAGGGCATAGACCTGTTTGGAGATATAGACCGCTATATACCAATTCAGGTTAAGCGGACAGACCAGGTAGGCAGACCGGATATAGAGAACTTTGAGGTTGCCATGAAGCGGGACAAGAGAGAAAGAGGCATCGTTATAGGTTTTGATTTCAGCAGAGATGCCTTGAAAGAAATCAGGAGAATCGAGAGAGAAGAAGGCTTATTTATTGAGCCAAAAACTGTAAGCCAAATCGTTGAAGACCAGTTGGACAAGTCACTCTTATAGGTCTGTTAAGGAGGTAATCATGGGCAGCAAAGGCAGAAAGAACGTAAAGAAGCAGAAGAAGGAGCAGACTAAGGCACCGGCAACCGAAAAGAAGGCGAAGTAAGAAGGGCGCTAACCTCATATACAGGGAGTTGAAGAGGGACGTAGTCCCTCTTACCCGAATTTCCCCTTCCCCTTGCCAAGGGGAAGGGGACTAAGGGGATGGGGTTCGTATACATAGACGGTGACCTCATTTGAAGCAGGCCTGAGCAGGGTGATAGACTTCTTATCGGGGTGAACCTATGAAAGAGATACTCCTGGCTATACACATAGAGGAACTGCCCGAAGGCGGATTTCTGGCTACCAGCCATGAACTGCC
>CAYUBP010000025.1:0-9914 GCA_964443115.1 uncultured Dehalococcoidales bacterium
CGAGCGCTGGGAGACCCCGAAACGGTGCTGCTCGTCAACCACCGCCAGCCCCAGCTGGTGGAACTCCACCTCCTTCTGTATAAGAGCATGAGTGCCGATTACAATATCTATATCGCCGCCGGATATTTGCTTTTGAAGCCCCAGCTTCTTAACCTGCTTTATATCGCCGATAAGCAGCGCCAGGGTAATCGGTCGGGGCAGCAGCCCGGAAAAGCGGTGCAGGTAGCCTTCCTCTGGCTCTCTGCACCCGACCCGGGACAGCAGCTGGCAGATTCCGGTAAAATGCTGCTCCGCCAGGATTTCTGTCGGCGCCATGAATGCCCCCTGGTAGCCGCTGGCAGCCGCTACCAGCAGGGCTGCCGTAGCCACTACCGTCTTGCCGCTGCCGACATCGCCCTGGAGCAACCGGGACATCGGGCGCGGTTTCTCCAGGTCAGCCAGTGTCTGCTCCAGCACCCGTTGCTGGGCTTCGGTCAGCGCAAAGGGCAGGGAGTTCAGGAAGACCCCCAGCAGCGGTGTGCCGGTATCCATCGGGCTGGAGGGCTGGCTCTCCTGCCAGTCCCGCTTCCGGCTCAGCACGCCGAGCTGGAGCAGAATAAGCTCGTCAAAAGCCAGCCGTTTCCGGGCATCAGCCTTTGCCGCTCCGTCCTCCGGGTAGTGGGCCTGGCTTATTGCCGCCGGCAGGTCAAGAAGCCGGCAGCGTTCCTTTAGCTCCGGCGGCAGGAAATCGCCCAGCTTCGGCGCCCACTGGTCAACCACCTTTTTCATGAGCTGCCTTACCTGGCGGGGGCGCAAGCCGGAGGTAAGCGGGTAGATGGGAACCAGCCGCCCGGTATGGACCAGTTCTCTATCATCGGCGGGCTCCCACTCCGGGGATTCAAAGACGTGCCGCCCGCCGAAGAGAGTGACCCGCCCGCTGATGACCACACTCATGTTTGTCCGCAGGCTCTTTGCCAGGTAGGGGTTGTTGAACCAGACGATGCGGACGTTGCCCGTCTCATCGCCGACAATTGCCTCGGTGCTACGCCTGCCGCCGAGCCGGGTCTCCTGCGCTTGCCAGACATTGGCAATAATGGTCTGCTCTTCGCCCTCGGTAAGCTGCGAGATGAACTTCCTCTGGCTGTAGTCCAGGTGACGGTGGGGGAAGAAGTAGAGGAGGTCGCGCACCGTCTTTACCCCCAGCCGGCTGAACTTAGCCGCTAGGTTGGCGCTGATGCCGCTGATGACGGTAACCGGCGAGTCCAGCGAGCCGCCCTCCGGCGGCTTTCCGGGAGCCGTCCTGACTGGTGCTGGCCTGGACTTGGGCTGGGTAGCGCCCGATGATGATAGCCTGGCTCTGCCCTTCTTCCGCCCCGGCAGTTCCAGCTCGGCGAGCAGGGCAAGCGCATCCGCCGCCCACTGCTTTCGCTGGTCTATGGTCAAAGAAGCATAGCTGGAATCAAAGAGCCTGTGAAAACGGATAAGGAGCTGAGGCTCGCTTATTGATTCTACGGCCTGGGGGGTCCATCGGGAGATGAGCCTGTCCAGGCCGCCGATTACTGCCGAATCTGAATAGCCCTTCTTACATTCCAGCTCAAGAACTTTACGCAGCGGCTCAACATTTACTGACAACGGCCTGCCTCAGCTTATCGCTACTCTACCTGTCTCCCAGTACGGCAACCAGGAGTAGACCGGGGCCCGTGTGTGTACCGATTGCCGGGGTCATCTTTGAGCGGTAGATGCGCTCCCTGGGGAACCTGGCGCCAAGTCGCTCAATCAGAGCCTCCGCTTCGTCAGGGCAGGCGGTATTCTCTACCCCCATCTCCTCAATATGGGAGTAGCTAATGGCGAAATCATACAGGCGCTCTATTGCCCTTGCCCGGGAGCGAGTCCTGCCGGCAGGCTCAACAACACCGTTCTTCAGGGTGATGAGGGGATTCACCTTGAGTACTGACCCCAGGAAAGCCGCGGCGGCACCGATACGTCCGCCTCGCCTCAGGTACTCCAGGGTGTCAAAAGCGGCAAGGAATGCCGTACGCGGGATGTCCTTTAGTACCATCTCTATTATCTCATCAAGGCTGAGCCCGGCGCTCGCTGCCCTGGCTGCCTTCAGCACCAGGAAACCCTCGGCCATGGTCGCCCACCGCGAATCAATAACCTCCACGCGGCATCTCCGTTTCATCAGGCTGACACCTTGCGATGCCACATTATGGACACCTGTGAGCCCGGAACTGGCAGTGATGGCAAGGATTCCGTCCGTATCTCCAGCCAGACTGTCATATACCTCGGCGAAGGCGCCGGGGGAGGGCACTGAGGTAACCGGAAAGACCTTGCTCTGGCTCAGTTTCTGGTAGAACTCGTCAGCGGTCAGGTCTGCGCCGTCACGATAGACATTGGTGCCGAAGCGGACGGTCATCGGCACTACGGTAATACCCAGCTCCTCAACCACCTGAGGCGGGAGGTCGGCGATACTGTCGGTAACAATCCTGACTGTCACCGCATCTCCTTTCGCCCCGCCACTTGCTATTTGTCCCCCAGTATAGCCAGGTCTATCGCCCTGGGCCCAACGTGGGTGGTTATTGCCGGGCTCAACTTTGCCCGGTAGATGCGCTCTCCGGGGAACATGGCATCCAGGCGTTCCACCAGTGCCGTTGCCTCATCCGGGGTAGTGGCATCCTCTACCGCTATCTCCTCAATAGACGAATAGCCCGCGGCAAAGTTATAAAGGTGGTCCAGCGCCTTAGCCCGGCAGCGCTCCCTGGCTACGGGATGGCTCTCACCATCCTTGAGGGTAATTATCGGGTTCACGTTGAGCATTGAGCCGAGGAAAGCCTGTGCTTTGCCAATGCGTCCACCCCGCTGGAGGTACTCCAGCGTGTCAAAAGCAATACGCATATCCACCCGCCCGATGTTGCGGCGGGTTAAAGCCGCCAGCTCATCCAGTCCCATTCCAGCCCGGGATGCCTTGGCTGAGGCAATCACTATTAACCCCTGCGCTGCGAGGGCAAAGAAGGAATCAACTACCTGTACCCGGCATTTCTTCTCCATCAGCCCGGTAGCCTGGCAGGCTGTATCATAGGTGGCGCTGAGCTTATGACTGATAGTGATGACCAGTATTTCATCTGCTTCGCCGGCGAGCCGGTCATAAATCTCGGCAAAAGCAGCCGGGGGCGGCACCGAGGTCGTCGGCAGCGTCTTGTTTTTTACCAGCCGGTCACAGAACTGCTCCGTGGTGAGGTCAATGCCATCCCGGTAGACCTCGCTGCCGAAGATAACGTTCAGCGGGACTACTGTAATCCCCAGCTCTCTTGCAACCTGAGCCGGTATGTCGGAGGCGCTGTCCGTCACAATTCTGGTTACCATGTTATTATTCTAAAGAGACAATATAGTTGTAGTGCGGCTGCCCGCCGCGGACGACCTCAACCTGAAGCTGGGGGTGCTCTTGCTGGATACGGCGGCTGGTCTCCTGCGCCTCGTCCGGCTCGGTATCAGACCCGTAGTAGATGGTGACCACCTCGGCTTCGTCCATGTTCAGCCGGGCGAGCACCTTGCTGAGAGCAGCCGCCGGGTTGTCATCCACGGCTACCAGGTCGCCATCCACGAAGCCAATCGCCTGCTTCCGCTTGATGTCCAGCCCGCCGAGCTTTGCCGGACGTGCCGCCCGGGTAATTTCAATAGACCTTACTGTTGATTTCGCCTTCCTCATGAGCTCGGCATTGGTCTCAAAGTCGGCTTCGTAGTCAAAGGCCAGCAGGGCAGCTACTCCCTGCGGGACTGTCTCGGTGGGGATGACAGCGACCTTCTTCTCCGTAACCGATTGCACCTGATTGGCGGTGGGGACTATGTTCTTGTTGTTGGGCAGGATAATCACCTTGTCCGAAGATACCTGCTCCACTGCCTGGAGCAGGTCTTTGGTGCTGGGGTTCATTGTCTGCCCGCCGGGGACGATGGCCGTTGCCCCCAGGCTCCTGAAGACCTCACCCAGCCCGTCCCCGGAGACGACCGCCACCGTAGCCACGTCCACCGCCGGCATCCTCTCCCTCTGCATCTCCAGGTAAGCTTCATGCTGCTCGTCCATGTTGCGGATATTGACCTGGTGGATGGTGCCCAGCGATGTAACGTAGTGCAGGACCGTGCCCGGGTCCAGGGTATGGATGTGGACTCTTACCGCCGCTCCGTCGCCGACAACGATTAGAGACTGTCCTTTCTTCTCCAGCCCGGCTCTAATCTTCTCTGGCTCCAGCCCCTCCCCTTTCAGGAGTAACTCGGTGCAGTAGCCGAAGGGCTCCTCATCGGCGGCTAACATCTGCGGCGTCCTGGCGGCGGCGGTTTCGCTGACGATTATCAGCGGCCTGCGGAACTTCATCTCCTCTGCTTCACCCTTAAGATAGCGCAGGGCGCCGTCAAGTATGGTGTACAAGCCCTGCCCGCCAGCATCAACCACCCCGGCTTCTTTCAGCACCGGCAGTAGACTGGGGGTGTTTGCCACCGACTCCCTGGCGGCGTTGACCATCGCCTCCATGACCGGAATAACGTCATTGTTGCCGCTGGCAGCCTGCGTCTCCGCCGCCACCGAGACATCGCGGATTACGGTAATAATAGTCCCTTCCACCGGATTACTGAGTCCCTTGTAAGCCAGCTCCGAAGAATGCTTCAGGGCATCAGCCAGGTCACTGCCGGTAACCAGCTCTTTTTCCTCCAGGCCCTGTGCCAGCCCGCGCCATATCTGGGACAGGATTACCCCGCTGTTACCGCGGGCTCCCATCAGCGCCCCGCGGGCGAAAGCCCTGGCGACCCCGGAGGCGCTGTGGTCAGGGGCATGGTAAGCTTCCTCCACCGATGACTTCATGGTGAGCAGCATATTTGTCCCGCAATCACCGTCCGGGACCGGAAAGACGTTCAGAGCATCAATATCCGGAGCGCTTTTCTCCAGCCATCCGGTTGCCGCCGCCAGCATATCCCGCAGACCCTGCCCGTTCACCGTGGTGACCTGTTTCATCTGACTCCGTCCTTATCTGCCAACCTCGCCTTGCCAAGATTGGCGGGCTATGGTAATATTATGAGCAGAATTTTACAATAAATCTTTTGTTTGGTCAAAGGGGAAAAACATTGAAGTGCGACTTGTGCGGGAAAACACGTGATTTCGGTCATAACGTAAGCCACTCCAAGCAGCATACCAACCGCGACTGGGTGCCCAATATCCACCCGGCGACTATTATCATTAACGGTCAGCCAAGGCGGCTCAACCTGTGCACCAGGTGCCTCCGCACCCGGCAAAAAGCCGCCCGGGCATAAATCTCCGGTAGCTAACCCTTCCCGGCAGTTTCCAGGCTCGCCCGCAGCTTGCCCATGGCTTGCGCCACAGTCTGCCCCGGGGAGAACACGGCGGCTCCGGCTACCAGCACTGTTGCCCCGGCCTGTACTACCCTGGCGGCGCTCCTGGCGTTGATGCCGCCGTCCACCTCCAGCTCAGCAGATAGACCCCGGCTGTCCAGCTCCGCCCGCACCTGTGCTATCTTGCCCAGCATCTCGCTGATAAAGGCTTGCCCGCCAAAGCCGGGGTTGACCGTCATCACCATGACCAAGTCCAGCAGGTAGAGAACCTCGCTTACGGCGCTGACCGGCGTGCCCGGATTGAGCGAAACTCCCGCCTTAACCCCCATCTGTTTAATTGCCTGCAGCACGCGGTGGATATGCGGGCAGGCTTCAATGTGGACGGTGATAATATTCGCTCCGGCATTGGCGAACTGCTCAATCTGACGCTCCGGGGTATTAATCATCAGGTGCACGTCAAGGGGGAGATTAGTCCAGCGGCGGACGGCGGCGACCACCGGTGCGCCGATGGTTATCTGCGGCACGAACTGCCCGTCCATAACATCAACGTGGATATAGTCAGCGCCGGCTTTTGCCGCTTCCGCCACCTGCTCGCCGAGGCGGCTGAAGTCTGCCGAGAGAATAGACGGGGCAAGTTTTATTTTCTGAGACATAACCCTATCCCCTTAGTCCCCTTCCCCTTGAGAAGGGGAAGGGGAGGATTTTTTCTTAAGAGGGGGCTTCGCCCCTCTTTAACACCCTGTGTTAAATACTTTTTCCTTACTTCCTTTGCAGGAGGAGTTGAGGTATTTTTAACCTCGCCCATAACCGTTAGGAAATGAGTCTAAATCCCCCGGAGTTGTTGACGGTGTTGAATTAGAGCGTTTAGCCCTATTCTCTCCTCTATCTCAGCTAGCATTGCTTCAATGCGGTCTACTTTGTTGGCATCAAACACCGCCGAAACATCTCTGTTACGGTAGCCAACCAAATCGGAGGGAACAGCATTTGATACCACGAAAAACAAGCCAGTCGGATTACGCTGCCTGTAGGTTCGCGCATTGTCAAATGCCTTCTTCCTCGTATCTGAGCGCTCTAGTCCAGGTCTGCCTAGTTCTGTTATAGTTCCATCTGGATTAACAACCTTGCTGGGTGACCCTTTAGTTTCTATTGCAACGTCTCCTGTGACCTCAAAATCATGCGTCCTAGTATTGCCCGGCGTGGGTGTGAGTGGCAACTGGTAGCGAGTCCGCATCAGATACGAAAAGGCACTGGCAAATGCGCTCCCAACTATTGGTGAACGTGCTTGAAATGTTGCGATCTCATATACAGAGGTTGAATTGCATCTAGGGCAACGTGAAGGCGGTTTCCCCCATCCTTGCGTAGCATTTCCGGAACGCAAGCAATTAACGCATACCCAGCACTGATAAGCGCCATAATGGTCAACGCTATTCTGGAAACAGGCATTGAAATAATCCCTCATCCGGGCGTTGGTGACGCTTCTCCCGAGTAGTCTCTCATATTGAGTGCGTGCTATTGAATCATAAGGCTCAGTCATTAGCCACCCCTAAAGCTAGTTGTCCCTGACGTTCAAGCCTCTGTATCGCAATATCGCAGTACTTCTGCTCTGTCTCATATCCAATAAATCTACGTTTAGTCTTCTGAGCTGCCAGCGCAGTGGAGCCTGCTCCAATAAAGGGGTCAAGGACTACATCGTTTTCGGCGGTATAGAGTTGAATACACCTATACGGTAATTCTACTGGAAATGGGGCAGGGTGCCCCACCTTTCTAGCGGATTCTGACGGAAAGCGCCAAACACTCTTGGTAAATTCCAGGAATTCCTTTCTTGTAATAGTTGGTCTTCTTCCTAACAGTGGCCGGTAATATCCCTGTTTAGAAAAAACCAGTATGTACTCGTGAGTATCTCGCAACGTAGGGTTCGTAGGAGACATCCAGCTACCCCATGCTGTTGAACGGCTAGCACTCCCCCCTTTATCCCAGATAACTTCGCCGCGCATTAAAAACTTACATTCAATTAAATCCTGAGCCACGTATGCCTGAAGGGGAACATACGGGCTTCTACCGAGATTTGCAAGATTCAGGCATAACCTCCCGCCTGGAACGAGCACCCTGTGTATCTCGGAGAACACCCTTCTCAAAAACATACGGTATTCAGCCAATGATAGGTTTTCATCGTATTCCTTACCCACGTTGTATGGGGGTGACGTTACTACAAGATGAATAGCGCAGTTGGGAAGCTCTGTCATTAGTTCAGATGACTTGCAGAAGATGTGGTTTTCTGCTTCGCTTGGTAAGGCGTTCTCAAAATATTCAGCTTTGGAGTCTACTTCTATTCCCTCGTATAGCCGGCCAGCGTAAAATACGGACGAGTCATGGCCAAAACGACCAGGGGAACCAAAGGCGCTTGTTTTTGTTCCATTTCCGTTCGGCGATTTTCCCATCTGATACATTCCCGTTCGTGATTGTGTTATTCTACATCTCAGGGGGATGGATTTTCAGCCTATAATCTTCTTCGCCCGGGCGAGAGCCTTTTTCACCTGGTCGGGAGCGGTGCCGCCGGTAACATCACGGGCGGCAACCGAAGACTCCACGGTTATAGAGTAAACATCCTCCCCGAACAGGGGCGAGAACTTCCTGTATTCCTCAGGCGTAAGCTCGCCGAAGGGCTTGCCCTGCTCTATGGCGTAGCTGACCAGCCTGGCTACCGCATCGTGGGCGGTGCGGAAGGCTGTTCCCTTCCTGACCAGGTAGTCCGCCAGGTCGGTCGCCAGGATATAGCCGCCGCTTACTGACTGACTCATATTCTCCGCTTTAACCCGCATGGTGCTGACCATGCCGGTAAACACCGCTAATGTGGAGAGCAGGGTATCCACGGCGTCAAATAAGCCCTCTTTGTCCTCCTGCATATCCCGGTTATAGGACAGGGGCAGGCCCTTCATCGTCGTCAGCAGCGCTATGAGCCTGCCGTAGACACGCCCAGTCCTGCCCCGTGCCAGCTCGGCGACATCGGGGTTCTTCTTCTGGGGCATGATGCTGGAGCCGGTGGCATAGGCATCGTCAAGCTCAATAAAGCTGAACTCGGCCGATGACCAGAGGATAATCTCCTCCGCCAGCCGCGAGAGGTGCATCATGCAGATAGCCGCCGCCGCCTCATACTCCAGGGCAAAGTCCCTGTCCGAGACGGCATCAAGGCTGTTCTGGCTTACCTCGCTGAAGCCGAGCTCCCGGGCTACGGACTCCCGGTCAATGTTGTAGGCAACGCCCGCCAGGGCGCCGCTGCCGAGGGGCATGACGTTGGTGCGCGTAAGGCAGTCCCGGAAGCGGTCGCTGTCCCGCCGGAGCATCTCAAAGTAGGCTAAGAGGTGGTGAGCGAATAGCACCGGCTGCGCCGGCTGGAGGTGTGTATAACCCGGCATGGCCGTGCTTATATTGGCTTCAGCCATGTTGACCAGCGCCTGCTGGCACTCTCTTATCTTTGTCAGGGTATCGGCGATTGCCTCTTTTGTATAGAGGCGCAGGTCAAGGGCGACCTGGTCATTCCGGGAGCGGGCGGTGTGCAGCTTGCGCCCAGCCTCACCGATTTTCTCTATGAGCCGGGCTTCAATATTCATGTGGATGTCTTCCAGTTCTGCCTTGAAGTCAAACTTGCCCTGCTCTATCTCCTCTCTAATAGAAGCCAGCCCCTGAATTATAGCCTCTGCCTCTTTGTCGGAGATTATGCCCTGCTTTGCCAGCATCCGGGCGTGGGCGGTGCTGCCGGCGATGTCGTAGGGGTAGAGGCGCCAGTCAAAGGAGATTGACGCCGTGTATCCTGCCACCAGCTTATCGGCGGCTTTCCGAAAACGCCCCCGGATGTGGCTCATTCTAGCCTCCTTTTCCCGCGGCGGGCTTGATGCCGAACTCCGCCTCCGGCTCGCCCAGGAGCTGCGCCTGCGCCTGGGTTCTTACCGGCAGCCCCCAGAGGTGGATGAAGCCGGGCGAGGCGCTCTGGTCAAAAACATCACCCTTATCATAAGTCGCCAGGCTGAAGCTGTAAAGGGACTTTGGCGATTTCCTGCCGACAACGCTGCAATCTCCCTTGAACAGTTTCAGTCGCACCTCGCCGGTGACAAAGCGCTGCGAGCTGCGGACATAGGCAGCCAGGTCCTGGTGTTGCGCCGTGAACCACAGCCCGTTGTAGATAATATCGGCGTATTCCTGGGCTACCCTCTGCTTGAACCGGAGCTGGTCTTTAGCCAGTGTCATTGCCTCCAGCGCAAGGTGGGCTTTGAGCAGGACTGTGGCTGCCGGGGCTTCATAAATCTCGCGGGACTTGATGCCCACCAGCCGGTTCTCAATATGGTCAATCCTGCCGACGCCGTGGCTGCCCGCCAGCTCATGCAGTTGCCGGATGAGGCTTAAGCCGTCCATCGGGTTGCCGTCCATAGCCACCGGTATGCCCTTTTCAAAGCCAATCTCAACATAGGCGGGCTCGCCGGGGGTATCAGCCGGGGATTTTGTCCACTTGAAAACATCGTCCGGCGGCTCAATCCAGGGGTCTTCCAGGACACCGCACTCAATACTCCGCCCCCACAGGCACTCATCAATGGAGTAGGGGCTGGCGC
>CAYUBP010000026.1:0-9813 GCA_964443115.1 uncultured Dehalococcoidales bacterium
ATACGAGATGGAATCTCGTGACTGAGTTCAGACGTGTGCTCTTCCGATCTGGTCAATGCCGGTTATCCCCAGTACTGATGCAGATAAGCAGTGGTACGCCGGCCAGGAGTAGTAAGATGCCAATCCAAGGGGCTGTGCAAGCGGACTGGCGACATCTATATGATGCGCCGCCAGAACATCGGAAGCCTGACCGATGAAGGTATACGAATCGGGTATGGCGGCGTTCTCGTAGCCGAATACCGTTACTCCCACCAGGAACAGACCGAGGGCGAACAGGAGGGATAAGTAGACGCTGCTTCTGACCTGGCGGTCAAGAAAAGCCAAAACGCCGGCGAGCACCAGCAGCGCCAGGCCCGCCCAGTAGGCTGGGGGCAGGCGAGAGGCTAGCCCCAGAGGGTCAGCCACCTTCACTACTATAGGATAGACCTGCCAGATGCCGTAGAAGAACAGGGCAAGGCTAATACTCATCAGGATAAGATAAATCTTGCTGCGCCAAGCTGCTTGCCCCATCTAGCCTCACTCTCAGTCCCTAGCGATAGGTCAAATGAGTGCAATCTGTCCTATTTGTGGACAAATGGCAATATATACTTTAGCCGGCGAAACCCTGCTTGTCAAGCCCGGCCGAAAAATCGGCGCTGTCCACTCATGGCTAGTGGAACATGTCATTGCGAGGAGCGTAGCGACGAAGCAATCTATTCACGCTGAGATTGCTTCGCTCCGCTCGCAATGACCACATTATTAAACAAAAGGGATGAATAATAGATTACCCCCTTCCCTTGGTAAGGGAAGGGGGCTAGGGGGATGGATTTATTAACTGGAGTGCCTGCTATTTCTTTAGCAGCCTTATATCGGTCGCCTTCAGCCCGCGGGGGCTCAGGCTGACCTTGAACTTGACCTGCTGTCCCTCATGCAGCGAGCCGAAGGACGCATCCTCAACCTCGCTGCGGTGAAAGAAGAGGTCTATTCCCTCTGCTGCCTTGATAAAACCAAAGCCGTGGTCCTTTACCAGCCGTCCGATGGTGCCAGTTGACATACTCCTCCTTTCAGTATTCCCCGGAGGACTACTTGCCCAGGGCGGATTCGTCCTTCTTTTTGATGGAACGCCCCCCGTGGCCATGCTTAACTCCCTTAAAAGCTTCCTTGTACTTTCTCCTTTGCTCCGCCTTTTCCTGCTTTCTTCCCATTTCTAATCCTCCGGTAATATTTTACCAATCCGGGACGGAAGATGCGAATTTGCTCGTTAACCGGCCTTTCAGCGGGAAGCACAGGGGATTATACCCCTGTGACTGCGGCAACCGCTAACGAGCTAACTATGTACCGTTACGCCCTGCAAGGCGGTCAGTCTCTCCTCTTTTTCCCCGGACTCGACCATAAGCTGCCACTGTTCCCAGCTGAGAGCAGCCAGCTCCAGGACTGACCGGCGTCTTTCATCATCCGTCGTCAGCAGATAGAGTGCGACGCCATTACCCGTTCTCTCTTCCAGAAGCCCCTCACCAACCATAGCCCTGAGCGCCTTCTCCGCCTCCAGCTTATTACAGTCCAGGGCATAGCAGATAGCCCTGCGGTCAAATCTAGCATTGGGGTGCATACCCCAGAAGAGCAGCAGTTCCCGCTTAACCCGGCTATCGCCGTGCTCCTGTAAGAAGCGATAGACTTCAGCTCTGATTACCATTTCACCCCTCCTGAGTACCAGCTATATTACTCGCTAACTGTCCACTCTATTTTTACCTGCTCGGGCTTTATCCCTTTCAGCACAACGCCGCCGGGTGATATTTCCACAGTAGCCCCTTCCGCCAGAGTCAAAACAGTGCTGTCTCCATTATAGCCAATGCTTATCTCCCTGGAAGCAATCTCCAGCAGCATGTCAACGTCCTGAGAAGGAAGCCCCTCCACCGGTTTCCCGTCCATAGTTACCATCCCCAGCGACATCCCGTGTAACCTTATCTTGGCGCTGCCGGCTCCACAACCGGTGCCAAGAGACAGCGCCGCAATCAGTAACAGGGCTACTGCTAGCCCGATAGCTCTAACGCCCGTACTGCGTTTCATTGAAGCAAAGACCCCCCGCCCAGTAGACTTGCCCTAGCTCAAATCGCCTGGACTAGCCAAGCAACAGCAGCACAACGGCAGCATACAGGGCAAAGATGACAACACTTCCCAGAGCAATGATAATGACAATCGTCGCCAGTTGCCGCCGGCCTATCCGGTTGCCCAGATAGTCACCCAGCAGCATGAACAGGACCGCAGCGACTATTGCCACAACGGCAGTGATGGCACCTGTGAGACTGTCCATACTGTCCTCCTTATCACAGCCTGGAACCAATGGGGAGCCGTAGAGAAGGTCAGTTCCTGCGGCTCCCCCGAGAAACGCTATCGGCCTTGGTAGCTGCGCGGCTGGCTTGCGGGGTTAGGCCGCTGCCCGGAAATAAGTCCCCGGCGATACCTCATAAATGATGGTACCTCCAGCTCTTCATCGGTCTTCACTCCCTTGAGGAGTTTCGTGATTTCCCTTTCCCAGGCGATACCAGCCAGCGCTTCCTTGGTAGCAAAGCCGGTAGCAATCAGTGTTAATCGGACGTTATTACCCATGCTGGGGTCAAGGACAACACCAAAGATGACATTCGCATCCGGGTCAACCGCCTGCTTGATAATCTCAGCCGCCTCATTTACCTCATACAGTGTGAGGCTGCCGCCGGCGATGTTAAACAGCACGCCTTTTGCTCCGTCCATGGAGACGTCAAGCAGCGGGCTCGCCAGGGCTTCCTTGGCGGCATCCCGTGCCCGGCTCTGTCCCGAGCCATAGCCGATGGACATCCAGGCTGGACCGGCGTCCTTCATCACTGTCCGTATATCGGCAAAATCCAGGTTGATGAGACCGGGGACAGTGACTACCTCGGCGATTGCCTGCACTCCGTGGTGCAGGACTTCATCAGCCATTTTGAAAGCACCGTCAACGCTGGTCTTGGCATCACAGAGGTCCAGCAGACGGTCATTGGGGATAATTATCAGGGTATCCACGTTGTCAATGAGCTTCATTATCCCCTCTTCCGCAGTCTGCATCCGGTGGGCTCCCTCAAAGCCGAATGGCTTGGTGACCACGGCAATAGTCAGGGAGCCGCTCTGCTTGGCAACCTGAGCCACGACCGGTATTGAGCCGGTGCCGGTACCGCCGCCCATGCCAGCGGTGACAAAGGTCATGTCAGCGCCGGCGACAGACTGCTTGATTTCGTCCCGGCTCTCTTCGGCAGCCTTCTGACCTATTATATGGTCTCCACCGGCACCAAGACCGCGGGTAATCTTCTCACCAAGCTGGATACGCACCGCGGCTTCGGTGACCGCCAGAGCCTGGGCATCGGTATTCATGGCGATAAATTCAACGCCCCGGATACCCTCCCGCACCATCCGGGTGATGGCATTGGAACCGCCACCACCCAACCCGATAACCTTAATCTTCGCCCCGCTGGGGACGTAACTTGTCTTAGCCATCGTTTTTACTCCTTACACACCTTATATAATTCTAGCGGAACAACCGGGACAGCATTCTCTGGAAGCTGCTTTGCTGCTTCCAGGTCTGTATACCCGCCTTTCTGCCCTTCCACATCAGCAGACCAACGGCGGTGGCGTAGGCAGGGTCAGCCAGGGTATCCGTAATACCGTGGAGGTTAAGCGGGCTGCCAACTCTCACGGGGAGCCGGCTCAGCTCGCCCGCCAGTTCAGCCATGCCGGGAAGATTGGCGCTGCCTCCAGTGAGCACCACGCCAGCGGGAATGAGCTTGGTATAGTCGCTTTGCGGCAGCTCCAGGAATATGAGCCGGAGGAGCTCCTCAACGCGGACCCGGACTATATCGGACAGGGCGCGGTAGGAGACACTGTGCCCGTCTATGGTCAGGGTGGTATCAGAGGCAGCCCTGTCCTGACCGGGCATTACGTTGGCATACTTCTTCTTCATCTCCTCTGCCATCTCAAAGTTGATATCCAGACCCACTGAGATATCCCGGCTAATCTGGTAGCCGGCCACAGGCAGAATAGAAGTATGGTAGATACTGTTGTCCTTGAAGACGGCAATATCAGTAGTGCCGCCGCCGATATCAGCCAGCAGGACACCGCTCTGCCTTTCCTCTTCCCAGAGGACCGCCTCGGCGCTGGCAAGTGGCTCCAGGACCAGGGCCTCAATATCAATGCCGATGCCCCGGATACACTTGGTCAGGTTCTGAACCGAGGTTACCGCTGCAGTAATAATGTGCGTCTCCACATCCAGGCGGAAACCATGCATGCCGACCGGGTTCTGGACTCCCTCCTGCCCGTCTACCACATAGTTACGGGGAATAACATGGAGGAGCTCACGGTCACCGGCTACCTTGACGCTCTTGGCAACCTCCAGGACACGCCTTAAGTCTCCCGGGTGCACCATCCGGTCATTGCGGGTGATGGCAATCACACCGCGGTTGTTCACCGAGCTGACATGCCTGCCAGTAACGCCGACATAGGCTGATTCCAGACGGGAGCCAGCTATCTGCTCGGCTCTCCTTACCGAATCACGAATTGCCTGCTTGGCTTCATTGAAATTGACCACCAAGCCCTTTTGCAGCCCCTGAGACGGGACTATGCCGACACCGAGGATGCGGGGTAAGCCGCTATCATCAGTATCAGCCATAACGGTACAGACTTTAGTTGTACCCACATCTATGGCAGCAATCTTATTCCTTTTCATATTCTCCTCCTCTCAAGACAGCCGAAGCCTGCCACCTACCCTCTCACTTCCCGGTAGTGGATGTTCCACTTGATGCACAGACTGTTAATCCAGTTCTTGACCTCTGGGCTTGATGGGTTGTAAAGCTCCGCCAGATAGCCATGAAGCAACTCACCACCACTCATCCCCGGATTCGGTTCCTGCGGCCCAGGCAAATTAATGTACACTATCTCCGTCATCAACTTCTGATACTCAATTGCCGCACCCATGTACCTGACCTCCTTTCTTTTATAGTAATGAATTTGAGGAAATCCTACCCCGAATCAAAACCACCCGTCAATTATTGTCCTCCACAGTTCCACAGCTATCGGCTACAGTTCCAGAATTACAAATATTATTTCCAGTCCTTAAAAAACTGTGGAATTACCTCTTGAAATCCGGAGTTCCGGACAATATAATTAGTTAAGTGAGGTAACCCATGGTCAAAGATAGCGGCAGGAAACGGCTACCGCCTTACATCTCTTATCGCACCTTTCAGAACTTCACTGAGGGGCTGCAACAGGGAGTACCAGCCCGGATTGACCGCAGCTACTGGGGCGACCGTGTCTCGGGCAGCACCGGCACCCAGCTGATGGCAGCCCTGCGCTTTCTGGGCCTGATTGACGCCAACGGAACACCGACCTCACGCCTCCGGCAGCTAGCCTCAGCCCGGGGCGCTCAACGGATAGAGGTCCTAAGAACGATAATCTCGCAGGCATTCAACTTTCTGGAGGACGGGGATTTTGACTCCCAGACTGCCACATATGCCCAGCTGGTGGAGGTCTTTCACCACACCTTTGAGCTGACGGACAGCGTTACCCGCAAATGTGTCAAGTTCTTTGTCGCCTTCGCCAGTGATGCCGGAATGCCACTCTCTCCATTTATCATCAAGCGGGTCAGGCTTACCGGGGCTGGCACTGGAACTAAGCCGTCCGGAAAAAGAAAAGGGGCTAAGGAGAAACGGAACTTGGTAGTTCCGCAGAATCTGGAAGAAATTCCTGTAGAGGCGTCATGGGAGAGAACGCTGCTGGGGAAATTTCCCACTTTTGACCCATCATGGTCGGACGATGTGAAGCTGGGATGGCTTGATGCGTTCTGCGGGCTGAAATTCCCCAGCTTCAACCCGCTATGGACTGACGAGGTCAAGCTGAAGTGGTTTGACTCCTATTACAAGCTGCTGGAGCGGGGCTTTTTCCCCAGACTTGAGAGCAAGTAATCCTACAGGCACTCCATCACCTCGGCGACAACAAATAGCGAGCCGGTAGCACAGACAAGGTCTCCCGGCTCCGCCCGGGCAAGTGCCACATCCACGGCAGCAGCGACATCCTCAGCCACCACCGTGGTCATCCCCCACCTTGAGAACTCGGCGGCAAGGTCTTCGGGGGCTGCGGCACGGGGGTGGCGGGAGCAGGTGGCAATAACCGTGCCGCCAAGAGCCGCCAGCTCCTTAACCATGCCCGCAATATCCTTGTCCGAAGAAGCCCCGACGATAAGAAACAGGTGGTCAAAATCAAAATACCGCCTCAGCGACTCAGCCAGCCTCCTTGCCGAGTCAGCGTTATGGGCACCGTCAACCACAAGCCAGGGCTCCCGCCTCAGGACCTGGAGCCGCCCGGGCCAGTGCACCCGGGCAAGCCCGGCAGCAATTGCCTCAGAAGAGACAGCGGCGCCTCGGCTGGACAGAACCTCCACTACTGCCACCGCCGCCGCCGCATTTTCCAGCTGGTGTTCGCCAACCAGGGGCAAGCTGAGGCAGTAGCTGCCACTCAAGCCCTTCAGCTCAAAGGACTGCCCCCCGGTGTCAAAAGCTTCCTGGCGCCAGGTAACGTCACTGCCCACCCTGACCAGCCTCGCCCCCCGCTCAAGACACACCCTCTCTATTACCGCCATTGCCTCGGGGAACTGCGGGGAGCATACCACAGTAGTCCCCGGCTTGATGATGCCCGCCTTCTCACCAGCTATCAGGGCAAGCGTATTACCCAGGACATCGGTATGGTCATAGCTTACCGAGGTGATAACGCAGACCTCCGGTGACCGGACGACATTGGTGGCATCAAGACGCCCGCCCATGCCCGTCTCCAGCACCTGAAAGTCCACGGCTTTCTCCCGGAAGTAGGCAAAGGCTAAGGCGGTCAACAGCTCAAAGGTGGTAAGCTCGCCAAAGGCGCCAAGATTATTTACGATTTCAACCTCGGGCTTGATAGCCCCCACCAGCCGCGCAAACTCCTCGCGGGCTATAGGGCTACCGTCTACCTGTACCCTCTCGGTAAAAGACAGGAGGTGGGGCGAGGTGTAGAGCCCCACCCTGTAGCCGGCGCTGGAAAGGATTGAGCTAATCATGGCACAGGTGCTGCCCTTGCCCTTGGTGCCCGCCACGTGGACTGTCCTGGATTGTGCCTCCGGGTTGCCCAGCCTTGCCAGTAGCATCTCCATGCGCCTCAGGTCAAAGACGACCGAAGACCGCGGGGCCCGCTCGTAATCAGCGAAGCTGAGGATATAGTCCAGTGCCGCCTGGTAGTCCATAGGTTGCCAATATTGTGGATGTTATGGGATAGCATTGTCAACCTGTTGACCCCGCTCCTTAAATTTCCCTCCACATCAGAGGTATATTGACCGTCAAGAGTACAAAGCTCATGGGCTCATCGTCCGGGTGAAGCCACCGGTTCTCGCAGACAAAAAGGAGGGTGACTCCATACTTTCTGAAGGGAGACAATCTGGGGGGCGACATCAAGCAATTTGGGATTCTGCTCGTTAGCCTGTAGAGGGGGAGAGCAGGTTCATACTACCCTCCCCCTCAGTCGGCTAATTCTGCAAATTCCAGTAAAAGCTAGTCTTAGCCAGCCTTCTAACGCCAGGGGTCAATACACCTTGTAATACCCCTGCCGCCATCGTGTACTATCAAAAACTCGTCCCCGGGGTAGATGGATATGATGGCAAGCTGCTCGTCAGCCATGCCCATGACATGGACGGGATAGTCCGGAGTAAGCTGGTTGTACGGTTTTCCCGAGGTCGGCTCTATGGCGGTACCATTATTGGTGAGAGCGTCATACCAGCCGTATTTCTGGTAGTCAGCGAGAGGTATCACGCAGCGGTCCTCCACCCACTTGTAGAAGTCGGCTTTGGACTTGAACCCGTGGTTGTAAAGGCTCAGGGCCATGTCGGGACACATGACGAAGACCATGGGACCTGTGTTGAGCTCGCCGGCGAAATTACCACTCACGTTATTAGTCGTTGTATCAGTCATGAGCTGAAGCTGCATGATGTACTCAATCCAGTTATGGTAGCCAGTCACGCCATCCAGCTCCAGTTTTCGGGCGATACCGCCGTGCCCCGAGTTTAACGAACGGAAGGATGACGGCGCATTGTTCCCGTACAGCTGGGTTTTAGCCGCACAAAGCATGATTACGCTTTCGTCCGCATCGTAGCCAACATCCTCGTTCATGCCCACCCAGGTTCCGGGCAACGCCTCGCCGTCCTCGGCGAAGCACAACTCGCTCCTGGTGAGCATGTTACCCACGTTAACGTTAGTGGAGCCCGCCATAGCACCGCCGAGGTTTATCATGCATAGTGTGAAGGAGCGGCCTATGGTCATGCTCGGCGGGTTGCCGGGGTTCATAGCGCCCTGCCCGGCATTGAAGCCTACCTCCTTAGCGTACGGGCCGCTCACAATCTGGTAGTAGCCGATGGGGGCTGCCTCTGCGACGTAGTTCGGTCCGCCGCTCATCATGGCAAGTATTGCCGGCATGTACTCCGGCTTGGCCCCGGCCATGACGGCATTTACCGCCACCTGCTCCACCGTAGCGGTGTTTCCCGAGGGCTGGAAGGCTGATGGCGTTGTGCCTTTAACCCACTGCCCGGAGGCGTTCTTGGTGTAGACGCTCAGCACCTCACTCGCAGAGTGGCTGGTGCCCGTCAGCATCTCTATGACCTTTTGCTCGGTCGGGACGATGACGGGCAGCCCGTCGGTCCACTCGGCGATAGGCACATTACCAAGGCTTTCTACTAACACGGTCCTTTCGTAAAACTCCTTGGCCTCCTCCAGTGTGCCGGTAAAGGCAATCCTCGGCTCACCCGATTCGTTCCGCGGGCTGAGGCATGTGTAGGTGCGTGCGGTCTGGGCGACAGTGGCGCTACCGGTAAGTACTGCGGTGAGTACAAGGACGATACTAGCGGCTAGAGCTATAAGTGCTTTCTTTCTCACTTTCATACCTCCTCTCTTAGCGCCAGTCGTCTATGAGCTTGAATGAGCCACCGGCGGCGTTGCAGAATGTTATGCTCGCGTCGCCGAGGCAATTGGAGACGATGATGGTGGCACCGCTCCGGTTTACGAACATGTAGTTATCGGGCAGGTCCTTATACATTATCCCCGTGGTTGAATCTACCCTGGTGCCCCCGGTGGTGCCGAAGTCAAACCAGCCG
This sequence comes from uncultured Dehalococcoidales bacterium, assembly GCA_964443115.1. GTDB lineage: Bacteria > Chloroflexota > Dehalococcoidia > Dehalococcoidales > W111 > CAYUBP01. The sequence goes on from CAYUBP010000026.1 coordinate 9,146, forward strand.
AATGCCCTGTAGAATTTGGCGCTGTAGGTGATAATGCCGCTTCCGAGCCAGTCACTGACCGCTTTTTTGCTCGTAAAACCGGCCTCATAAAGGCTCTGGGCAATATCCGGGGATATAATCATGCTCCTGCCGATTCCTCCCCAGTTCGCCGCTGTGAATTGGGGGATGAAGTACTCCAGGATGTTGTACTTGCCGGGCTTGCCCTCGACCCCCAGGGCTCGGGCGATGGGTCCCTCGCCCCTGTTCAGGGCGTAGAACGCTTCGGGGGCAAAGTTGCCCACGGTAAAACCCATCATGGAAGCGGCGGCACCCCAGGTCCCGACGACGCTGTCTTCCCTTGTGCCCTGCCTGGACGTGCCGTTATATCGCGAAACGTTGCCCATCTCATTACTCCACTCCCAGCCCGAGGGCAGCGAATCGGTATCCTCGGCAGCGACCAGTCCGGTCCGGTTGACCGGGTGGCCCAGGTTGGTGTTGGATGAACCCTGCGCACCGCCGCCGATGTTTTGCATCATCAGGCTGTACGCCCGGCCGATGGTCATCAGGCCGGGATTACCCACCTGGAAGGGCTGCTTGGCATTCAGCTCCAGCTCCTTGACGATGGGACCGGCGATGTTCAGCCCGTAGGCGGCGGGACAGTTGGTGGTCACAAACGGCGAGCCGGTCTG
>CAYUBP010000027.1:0-4230 GCA_964443115.1 uncultured Dehalococcoidales bacterium
GGAGAGGGCGGCGAGTCCCACGGCTACCCCCGCCAGCGGGTTGTACTTTCTCAGGTAAAGCCAGAAGGCAAGCAGCATAAACACCCAGCTAAAGACATCCAGCATGGCGAGCCCGGACTGGACAAACGTCAGGTTCTCAAAGGCGAGGAGAAAGGCGGCAAGCAGCGAGACCCGGGGGGACACCTCCAGCCGGCGGCAGATGCCGTAGAATAGCAGAATGCCAGCCGTGCCCGCCAGCACGGGGAAGAACCGCCAGCCGAAGGGGTTGTCTCCGAACAGCCACATACCTCCGGTAATGACGAGCTTGCCCAGCTGGGGGTGCTCCAGACGCATCGTGCCGCCGCCGGCAAGTATAAGCCGGGCGTCCTGCACGTAGTGCTCCTCATCAAACATCGGCTCTGCCGGCCAGTTAATCAGCACCAGGTGGAGCGTGAAGACCACAAGCACCAGCAGGCAGAGCCAGAAGTACTGCCATCTGCTAAAGCGTTTTAGCCAGCCAGGTAATGCCATTTTATTGTCCCCGGAATCTGCCCGGGAGCAGGGTGTCTAATTTTAGCATTAAACCCCATCCCCTGTATCCCCTTCACATTTCTGGGAGCTTTGCCCTAAAAGTGCCTTTTCATTATCATCCTGAGCATGGCGGAAGGCCTCACCGCCCCAGATTCTTCGTCGCTTCGTTCCTCAGAATGACTTTTAAGGCAACCTTCTTTATAAGGGGAAGCGAAAGAATATTTATTAAGAGGGGCGTAAGTCCCTCTTTTTCTTCTATCCCCCTCTCCTTTAGCCAAGGAGAGGGGGACTAAGGGGGTGAGGTAGATAGTTAATAGTGCTATAATTTAGGTGGTAGAATACGGCTGTTTTTAAGGAGGAGTGTCTAATGGACGAACTAAAGGTATTCAGCGGCAGTGCCCACCCTGCCCTGGCTCAGGCGATTGTGGACTATCTTGGAATGCCGCTGGGCGACTGCGAGCTGTTTGAGTTCAGCAATGAAAATATCTTTGTTCGTATCAGGGAGAATGTCCGCCAGCGAGATGTCTTTGTTGTCCAGCCTGTATGCTCGCCGGTCAACAAGAGCCTGGTGGAACTGCTGATAATGATTGATGCCCTGAAGCGGGCGTCCGCCGGGCGTATCACTGCCGTTGTTCCCTACTATGGCTACGGTCGCACTGATAAAAAAGACCAGCCGCGGGTGCCCATCACGGCTCGCCTGGTGGCTGACCTGCTCACGGTGGCTGGTGCCAACCGCCTGCTGACGGTAGACCTGCATGCGGCGCAGATTCAGGGCTTCTTCAGCATACCGGCTGACGAGCTAACAGCGTTTTATCTTCTGAGCAACTATTTCAAGGAGAGAGCCTTTGATGACCTGGTGGTAGTGGCGACTGATATTGGCATCTCCAAGCGGGCGCGGGACTTCGCCGAGAAGCTGGATGCCCCGCTGGCGATTATGGAAAAGAGGCGGCTGGGCAATATTGACCGGACAGAGACGTTGAATGTTATTGGTGATGTTGAAGGCAGGGTCGCCCTTACCGTGGATGACGAGATAGATACCGCCGGCTCGCTGGTAAATACCGTGGCGGCCCTGCTGGAGCGGGGGGCGAGGGAGGTCTACGCCTGCTGCACGCACCCGGTATTCTCCGGTCCGGCAATCAGCCGGATAGCCGCGTCTCCGGTCAAGGAGGTCGTGGTCGCCGATACCATCCCCGTCTCTCCGGAGAAGAAGCTGGATAAGATAACCGTTTTGCCGGTAGCCCCGTTGCTGGGGGAGGCCATTCACCGCATTCATACCGGACTATCAATAGGAGCCATGTTTGAGTAAAAAAGAGCGAATGGTAGTTGTCCACAGGGGGACCGAGCTTGAAGCCCAGGTAATCAAGGGGTTACTGGAGAGCTATGGAATACCCTGCCTGCTGCAGCAAGAGGCTGCGGGCAGAGTCTACGGGATTACCGTGGATGGACTTGGCGAAGCCAGGGTCATGGTCTGGGAGTCAGCTGCCGATGAGGCGAGAAGACTGATTGACGATAGGGGTGAAGCGGCGGAGGAAACGGGAAGCTAGTATTTGTGGGTATAGTGACCTATCCCCCTGCCCTCTTTCCAAAAACAACCTTTTCATTACCTTTGTAAAGGGATGGGGGGCTCTGCTCGCTCCTGATTGGCGGAATGCGTCATTGCGAGGAGCGTAGCGACGAAGCAATCTATTCACGCTGAGATTGCTTCGCTCCGCTCGCAATGACGACTATGACTGAACAGAAGGGGATAGGGTCAATCAAAAAGGATAGAGTTATGTTTAAATGGTTTGGCAATCTTGTTGACTCTAACGAAAAGGAGCTGAAAAAGCTCCAGCCGATAGTAGATAAAATAAACTCGCTTGAGGCGGACTTTGAGAAGCTGGGCGACAGCGAGTTGCGGGCGAAGACCGGCGAGTTTAAGACACGGCTGGAGTCCGGCAGCCCGCTGGATGCGCTTCTCCCCGAGGCGTTCGCCGCCGTCCGCGAGGCAGCCCGGAGGACTATCGGGCAGCGCCATTTTGATGTCCAGCTCATGGGCGGCATCGTCCTCCACCAGGGCAAGATTGCCGAGATGAGGACCGGCGAAGGCAAGACACTGGTGGCTACCCTCCCCCTCTATCTCAACTCGCTGACCGGCGAGGGCTGCCACCTGGCGACGGTCAATGACTACCTGGCAAGGCGCGACCCGTACTGGATGGGGCCTGTTTTTCACGCCCTGGGGGTTAGCGTCGCCAGCATCTACCCCATGCAGGCGCCGGATGAGCACACCCCCGCCCGCCTTTACGACCCGGAGTACGACTCCGGCGACGAGCGCTGGCGGCACTTCCGCCCCGTATCCCGCAGGGAAGCCTACCAGGCGGATATTACCTACGGCACCAGCAGCGAGTTTGGTTTTGACTACCTGAGGGACAACATGGTCATGGAGCTGTCCCAGTGCGTCCAGCGTCCCCTGAACTATGCCATCGTTGACGAGGTTGACAATCTCCTGATTGATGAAGCGCGCACTCCGCTCATCATCAGCGGGGCGGCGGAGGAGACGGGAGACCTGTATGCAGCCGTCAACAACGTCGTCAGCCGGCTGAGGATGAAGGTGTTGCCTCATGAGCCGGTGACGCCCGAAGGGAAGGAAGAGGATGCGGCGCTGGAAGAGCAGTATGACTTTATCGCCTATGAGAAGGAACACCACGCCAAAGCCACGCCGCGAGGCCAGGAGAAGCTGGCAAAAGCCTTCGGCATGAGGGTGGAAGACCTCTTCGGCGGGGAGGGCGGCGGTGAGAGCCAGGCGCTGACCCTTGAAGAGGCGAAGAAGCGGAACTCTATCCTTGCCATCTTCCGCCAGTCCATGACTGCCCACGCCCTTTACCAGTGTGACCGCAACTACGTTGTCAAGGACGGGCAGGTTATCATTGTTGACGAGTTTACCGGCAGGCTGATGTTCGGCAGGCGCTACTCCGAGGGGCTGCACCAGGCGATAGAAGCCAAGGAGCACGTCAAGGTGCAGCGCGAGAGCGTCACCCTGGCCACCATCACCGTCCAGAACTACTTCCGCATGTACAGAAAGCTCGCCGGCATGACCGGCACCGCCGCCACCGAGGCGGAGGAGTTCAGCAAGATATACGAGCTTGAGGTCGTGGAAATACCCACCAACAAGCCGATGGTCCGCGAGGACTTTCCTGACCAGATTTACAAGAACGAAGACGGCAAGTTCCGGGCGGTGGTGCGTGAGATTGAGGAGCTTCACAGGCAGGGGCGCCCGGTGCTCGTAGGCACGGTGTCCATTGAGAAGTCACAGACCCTGGGCGAGATGCTTATGCGCAAGGGCATCACCCACCGCATCCTGAACGCCAAGAAGCATACGGAAGAGGGAGAGATTATTGCCCACGCCGGCGAGCCGGGCAAGGTAACCGTGGCTACCAACATGGCAGGGCGTGGAGTTGACATAATATTAGGGGGCAGCCGAGACGGGCAGGGCGAGGTGGAGTGGCAGGAGAGGCACAGCCGGGTCGTTGAGCTTGGCGGTCTGCACATCATTGGCACGGAGCGCCACGAAGCCCGGCGGATTGATAACCAGCTCCGCGGCAGAGCCGGGCGGCAGGGCGACCCCGGCAGTTCCCGCTTCTACGTCTCTTTAGAGGACGATATCATGCGCCGCTTCGGCGGCGACCGCCTCCGGGGCATCATGAACTGGGCGGGTATGGACGAAGAGACCCCCATTGAGAATGC
>CAYUBP010000027.1:4240-9726 GCA_964443115.1 uncultured Dehalococcoidales bacterium
GAAGGCTACCACTTTGACATGCGCAAGCACCTGGTGGAGTATGACGACGTTGTCAACAAGCAGCGTGAGCTTATCTACGGCGAGCGTCGTAAAATCTTGAGCGGCACTGACCTCAAGTCAAACATCCTCAACATGGTCAAGGAAGAGATTGAGAGCATTGTCACCTCCTATACCACCGGCGACCACGCCGATAGCCGGGATATGGAGGAAATGATTAAAGAGGTAGCCGCTATTTTCCCGTTGCCACCGGGCTTTACCGCCGCCTCCCTTTCTGGCATGAAGCCGCAGGACATTGACGATAAGCTGGTTGAGATGGCGGAGGCTTTCTATGAGCAACGGGAGAAGGAGATAGGTTCCGAGAACATGAGGCTGCTGGAGCGGCTGGTGATGCTCCGCATCATAGACAGCCTGTGGATAGAGCACCTGACCCGCATGGAGGAGATGCGCCTGGAAGCTGGCTGGCAGACCCTGCGCCAGGTAAAAGCCGTGGATGCCTACAAGAGCGAGGGCTACCGGCAGTTCCAACTGCTTTTGTCCACCATCCAGCATGACGTGGCTCATACTATCTTTCGTGTCGGCATTGTGCGGAAGCAAGCCCCTAAGCCGCCCCCCTCACCGATGGCCCAGGTTGCCCGCGGCAGGAGCGAGGGGCAGAAGCTGCCGGCAAAGACGGCGGCGGGCGGCAGGGTGGGGCGCAACGACCCCTGCCCCTGCGGCAGCGGTAAGAAATACAAAAAGTGCTGCGGGAAGTAAAATTCGCATATTAGGGGTGAATTAGAATGGTGAGTAGCCCAACCATTACAAAACTAAACACCCATAATACGGTGGGGGCTACTCTGTCCGAAACCTGAACTAAATGGTAAAATAGTGCTATGAAAACACTCACAAAACGGCAGATTGAGAGACAAGATTTTGTAGATAATGAAATTTTCGAGTTGCTGCAAAGACTTTTGCCTCCATCAAAGACAATGAAGTGGGATATTGAAGTGATTGGTGCTATCCGAGACGCCATGCGAGATCAGATTGTGGATAGAAAGAAGCTGATGAGTGAAATGCAGTTTTATCCGTACATAAAGACATGAAACTTGAAGTCAGAGAATCACAAATTGAAGATGCACTGGTAAGCGCAAGCGTTCTCACTCGTCGTCTTTTAAACCTTGAAGATGAGCCGCGTCTGCTTGTCAGACAGATGATTTTACCATCTGGTAGGCTTGATTTATTGTATGCCTACCAAACTAGGCTACTTCTTATTGAACTGAAAGCCGTTGAGTTCAGGGACGATTTTTTAGACCAGCTATTGAGCTATAAGACCGACCTTACCGAATACCAAAAAAGTGGGAAGTTATTGCACGGCGAAATTGACCCATACTTGCTGTGTACAGAAGCTACTTCTTCGGAGGAATTTCTGGCCAATCAAAAAGGTGTGAAAGTCGCAAAATATGACCCAGCAGAGGTATTAGATTATTTTTACCGAAATTTTAAGCCAATTGCTTTCTTTACCGAGACCAAACCGATAGATATTGGTATTTGGAATCTACATCTGGTGAACGAATTCATCTATTTTCTTGACCAGACAAATTCAGTTGCGCAATTGCGGAAGCTAGTTGGTGGTTCTCAAAAGACTCTGTACAATAAGATCAAATTTGCTTTTGAGTTGCGTTTGATTAATTGGCTTCCTAATCAAGATGAGATAGCATTAGCAGACTTTGGTAGACAATACGTGGCAGTCAAAGACAAGGTTTTACCGGAGCGGTTGAGCGAGGAACAGGCTGATTTGTTAAGGGAATTCGTCATGAAAAATCCTTATGAATCACCTGTCGTTCTTGGTATTGCGGCGGTTGTTGAGTCAGTCTTTTCATTATCGAAAAATACTTATCCTGTGCCGATGAAACAACTCATAGAATACTTTGCCTTGTTAGCCGGTAAATATTTTGATTGGCAAACGCCGAAAGCGAAATTCAATGCTACAAGAATGTACTCGAATTATGCAGTTGATTTGGGGTTGCTTGCAAAGACAGAGGATGCGATTTACCTCACGCCTGAGGGATTTCGTTTTACAGTCCAAATGCAGGTGCATAAAAATCTCAAAATGGTGGAATCTTTGCGAGTTTTTTAGGGGTGGGTTGTTTCCTCTATCTATAAAGATCTCTATTCAGATGTCAGGCGTGCTATATAATGCTGAACTCCCATGAAAAACAGTGAGATTGCCAGGGTCTTTGAGGACATGGCGGAGCTTCTGGAGCTCAAGGGGGACAACCCCTTTAAGGTCCGGGCTTACCAGAAAGCAGCCCGCTCCATTGAGTACCTGCCGGTGGAGCTGGAGCAGATGGTCAGGGAGGAGAGGCTCGGGGAAATACGGGAAATCCCCGGGGTGGGGGAGGCAATCGCCAAGAAGATTGGCGAGCTGGTAACGACCGGCAGGCTTGAGGTCTACGAGAAGCTCAAAGCCGAGTTCCCCGAGGGCGTCATCACCCTGCTGTCTATCCCCGGCGTCGGTCCCAAGACCGCCAGGCTGCTTTCCGAGGAATTGGGCATCAGGTCCATAGATGAGCTTGAGGCAGCCATTGTCGGCGGCAAGGTCGCCCGCCTCTACCGCATGGGGGACAAGACTGCGGAGAATATCCTCCACCAGATTCAGGCGCTGAGAAGAAAAGACCAGCGCATACCCATCGGTGAAGCCCTGCAGGTGGTGGACGGTATCATCGCCAGGCTAAGAGAAGTGCCCGGGGTCAGGAATGTTACCCCCGCCGGCAGCCTGCGCCGCTTCCGGGAGACGGTGGGCGATATTGACCTGATGGGCACGGCGGACGACGCCGCGGCAGCAATCAGGGCATTTACCTTGCTGCCGCAGGTGAAGGAGGTGCTGGCTGGCGGCACCACCCGGGCGAGCGTTATCGTCTCCGGCGGGCTCCAGGTTGACCTCAGGATGGTGGAGCATGACTCGTTCGGCTCAACCTTGCAGTATTTCACCGGCTCCAAGCAGCACAATATAAACCTGCGGGAGCGGGCGCGGCGGCGGGGCTTGAGCCTCTCCGAATACGGCATCACCGACCTCAAGACCGGCAAGCTGGAGAAGTTTGCCACCGAGGAGGCATTTTACGAGCGTCAGGGGCTTGTGGTCATGCCGCCGGAGATAAGGGAGGGGCAGCAGGAGATAGAGATGGCGGAGGCGGGCACCCTGCCGAGGCTGGTGGAGATAACGGATATAAAGGGCGACCTGCATGTCCATACTACCTGGAGCGAGGGTAGGGACACTATTGAGGCGATGGCGGAGGTGGCAAAGTCCCGCGGCTATAAATATATTGCGGTTACCGACCACTCCGGCGGGCGGGGCATCGCCCACGGGCTGACTGCCGCAAGGCTGCGGGAGCAGATGGCGGTGCTTAAGAATCTGAATGTCCCGGGGATTCGCCTACTCAGCGGGATTGAGGTAGACATCCGCGCCGATGGCAGCCTGGACCTGCCGGATGAGCTGCTGGCGGAGCTGGATGTGGTTGTTGCCTCGGTGCATTCCTCAATGAACCAGGGCCAGGAGCAGATGACGAAGCGCATTGTCCAGGCGATTGAAAACCCCAATGTAGATATAATTGCCCATCCCACCTGCCGCCTGCTGCCGGGCAGGGAGCCGGTGGCGCTGGACATGGAAGCCGTCTTTCAAGCTGCCGCCAGGACGGGCACGGCGCTGGAAATCAATGCCATGCCCAGCCGGCTTGACCTGAGGGACATCCACGCCTTCCGGGCGCGGGAGCTGGGGGTAAAGCTGGTCATCAGCACCGATGCCCACAGCGCTGTCCACCTTGATTTCATGCGCTTCGGGGTGGGGGTCGCCCGCCGGGGCTGGTGCCGGGCTGCGGACATCCTCAGTACCAGGGGGCTGAAAGACCTTCTTGCGGGGCTCAAGGGGGGATGATGATGAGTTCCGCTCAGTCGGACCCTGCCGGAGACGCCCGCGCCATTGCCTACCTGGAAGAGGCTATCAGGGGCGGCAGACACTGGTATATTGCTCTGCTGGAAGCAATTGCCCTGTGGGAAAGCGGTGAAGAGATGGTGGGTGGGCGCGCCTACAGGTATCTCATCGGGGGTGGGGCTTTTGACTGGCTGCTCCTGGCGGAGCGCCTGTGCGGTACGGTAGATGGGCTGCTGCCTGATGACGAGAAGACAGCGCTCCTCTTTCACGGCAGGCCGCCGCTTGAGCTGGGCAGGGAGCAGTTCCGGAGCCTTATCGGCAATAAGTACCACCAGTACCTCAACTACTTCTATGGAGTTGTTGTTGAGGAGGCACTGGTGCTGGCGGTGCAGGGGGAGGTGCGTAAGGAGCGGCGGGCTCTGGGCTATGCCGACGAGCAGGATACTGCCGGCGAGGCTTACCGGCGTGTCTACGGCGCTACCAGGGCGGTGCTGCTCAGCCGCTTCCGGCGGGGTAAGGGGCATCCTGCAAGCCGGCGGGTGAGCCTGGCTGAACTGAAGGAGTTTGCCTACTGGCGGTTCAAGTACCGCCTGGAGCACTGCGATAAGACCCGGGTTGCCAGCGATACCATGAAGGCGCTGAGACAGCTAAGTGCCATGGGCTTCAGCCACCCCTGGTAGGCGGCATCGCTTCGTCCAGCGCCGAGCAGTAAGCCTGGTAAGTCCCGGAGTCAAACAGCACGAAAGCCACGTCCTCTATTGATGTAGCCTCTTCACTGAGGAAGGAGACCACCGCTTTCATGGCTGTTGCTGCCGCCCTGTCCACCGGGTAGCCGTAGGCGCCGGTGCTTATGGATGGGAAGGAGATGCTGGCGAGGCCGTGCTGCGCCGCCAGCTTCAGGCTTTCCCTGTAGGTGCTGGCAAGAAGCTCCGCCTCATTGCTCCTTCCGCCGTGCCACACCGGACCGACGGTATGAATCACATACCTTGCTCTTAGCTTGCCGCCGGTGGTTATGGCTGCCTTCCCGGCGGGAAGGCGCCCCTGCCGGGCTATGATTAGCCGGCATTCCTCAAGTATGGCTGGTCCCCCAGCCCGGTGGATGGCGCCGTCAACGCCGCCCCCGCCCATGAGACCGGAATTAGCCGCATTGACGATGGCATCCGTTGCCTGGGCGGTGATGTCTCCCTGGACTAGAGTTAGCGTCGTTCCGTTGATGGTTACCTGTTTTTCTGTCTCAACCATGCTTGATTGATTTTACTGCATGGCGCAGGTGATAGTCTATTGACCTCACCCCCTTAATCCCTCTCCTTCCAGGGAGGGGGAGAAGAAGAAAGAGGGGCGTATGCCCCTCTTAAACACCGAAGGCTTTGCTCAAGGCTGCCTGTCTATGACTGGTTGAGTTCGTCAATCTGCCGTCTTGCCTCGTCAATCCAGGCAGTGTTATCGGTAAGGCTGATGAACTCTTCAAAGTCAGCTATGGCTTTGGCTTTGTCACCGGCATCTTTGTAGGCGATGCCCCGGTAATAATAAGCCTCGGCAATCTCGGGGTTGAGGCGGATAGCCTCGGTGTAGTCAGCGA
>CAYUBP010000028.1:0-9630 GCA_964443115.1 uncultured Dehalococcoidales bacterium
AAAAGTCATTCTGAGGAGCAGAGCGACGAAGAATCTGGGGTGGTGAGGCCCTTCGCCATGCTCAGGATGATAATAAAAAGGCACTTTCGGGGCAAAGCTGAAAGGGGGAATAAAGGGGATTTTGAAAGAACCACCTTTGGGAAAGTTCCCTCTCTCTTTACAAAAGGGAGAAGAACAAATAGTGAGGGACATAAGTCCTGTCATTGCGAGGAGCGCAAGCGACAAAGCAATCTATGGGGAGAAGGGCGAGATTGCTTCGCTTCGCTCGCAATGACAGGTAAAAGGGTGAGGGATTTAAGAGGATAGGGTTACATAAAAACTAGGAGTGTATCTCTAATGAGGCGGAGCGGACTGACTGGGAAGGGAAAAAGCAGCCGCTGTGAAGGCGGGTTCACCCTGGTGGAGTTGCTGGTGGTGCTGGCAATCCTGGGGATGCTGGCGGGGGTGGTCGTCACCAGCATCAGCGGAATGTTCCGTCACGGCGGCGACCAGGCTTATGCCACCGACCGGGGCACTGTCCAGTCGGCGGTGCTTCTTTTCTATTTTGACGGGCATGCCTGTGATACCAACCCGCCGGGTGATGCCTGGGACTCAACAAAAGACCCTGTCTTCGGTCACTATTACCCCACCAGCACCGGCATGCTTACGGGTAAAGACATTGAGGAAATCATTGAGGACGCCAATGCTGCCGGCAGCGCATACACCTTCCCTGCCGAGGCAATCTGGATGGGGCTGCTCTGCAATGCACCGTCGCCGGCAAGTATCCATGACCCGGGCGGCGCTGCCCCGCTGCCGGGCGAGTCTGGCTCTTACCTGATTGAAGTCCCTGTCTCCGCCAGCAGCAACAACTACACCGGCGCCACCGGCACGTACACCTGGGTAATCGACCGGGCGGCGGTTGTCTACGGGGTGTACTGGGACGGCTCCGCCTGGCAGGCAGGCTCCAGCGGCAGCTACCCGTAATACATGGGGTCTGAAAGCAGAAGAACCCGCCCCATGGGGCGGGTTCTTTTTTATTTGCAAATTATCCTGTCATTGCGAGGGCGGAGCCCGAAGCAATCTCTAAGGCAGACATCGGGATTGCTGCGCTGCGCTCGCAATGACGATAAACAGATTACTTCCACTTAATCTTGGCTTCTCCCCTTTTATCGGTGTTAGAGTCAATCTCTTCCAGCTTGACGCTCTTCTTGCCTTCAACGCTCAGGTTGCCCTCCAGCTCGTGCAGCCTGCTGGTCAGCTCGTCAAACTCGCTTTTCGGCTCGCCCTTGCCTATCTCCAGCCCGTAGCTGACGAAGAAGTCCAGGAAGCTCTTGAGGAGCTTCTTCATGTCCTCCTCAAAGAAGTGCATCTCCTCTTTGGTAGCGTACTGCTTGTTCTCCTTGACCTTTTCCACCAGCTGGCTATCAATCAAGAACTCAATGAAGTCTGCCTGGGTCATGTCCCCGCGGTTTTCGTCAATCTTTCTGACCAGTTCTGCCGGCAGTATCAGCATTCTTTTATCAGGCATTCCGAGCTCCTTTAGTCTGTAAAATACTGTTACTTAATCTTGGCGCTGCCGTTCTTGTTTCTAGAAACTGGCAGCGCACCCCTCACAAACCCGCAGTTACCGCAATCCCGGTTAGTATTCGTCCTCTCTCTTCTTTATCTCAAGTGTTTCCAGTATGCTGTCTATACTCCTCAGCAGCCTCAGCCCCTTCTCGGTTATCCGGTAGGTAACCATGGGGTTGCCCAGGTGCACCTTGTCTATCAGCTTGAGCTCCAGCAGCAGTTTAAGGTACTTCTGAAGCTGGGCGTAGCTCATGTTGGCGCTGTACATTATCTCCGTCTTGCCCGCTTCGCCCAGCCGGAGCATATCGGCGACTACTTCAATGCTAGACCTTCGGTTGCTTAACATGATATATCTCTCGCTACCGAATGAGTATAGTACACAATAACTATTACTATTCTACTATTATATATGCAAATTGACGCTTGTCAATACCCCCTGGTTATCTTAACCTGACCACCGTAGTGGGGAAGGGCGGAGCGAGGCTGAAGAAGGGGGTGTTTAAGGGGGGTTTTGCCCCTCTTCTATAAAAATTTCCCCTTTCCCCTTAAAAAGGAGGTTGCCTCAAAAGTCATTCTGAGGAGCGGAGCGACGAGGAATCCGGGGTGGTGAGGCCTTTCACCATGCTCGGGATGATGATAAAAAGGCACTTTTAGGGCAAAGCTCCTTAAAAGGGGGAAGGGGATAAAGGGGATAGGGTTAAGGCAAAGCTAACGCCTCTTTACGACATGAATACTGGTGGCTTTGAAGCTGACGTAAACCGGCACACCGCTCGCAAGGCTGAGCTCCTCCGCTGACCTTGCCGTGACCAGCGCCGCCACCGGGAAGCCGCAGTCAATATCAACGTGCGCCAGTGAGCCGCTGACGACCATTCTGGTTATTGTGCCCGCGAAGAAATTACGGGCGCTGCTCGTTGTCTTTGATGGCGCCAGGGTTATGTCCTCCGGTCGGATAAATGCGTAGACCTCTTCGCCGACGGGGTAATCGGAGATTGCCTGGATAAGTCTGCCGCCGGCGTCTATGGTGACTACCTCGCCCTCCTTTGATGCCACCACGCCGGCGAATATGTTCTCCATGCCGATAAACTGGGCTACCTCCACCTTTGCCGGTGAGCTGAATACCTCATCGGCTTTGCCTGCCTGCATTATTTCACCGTTTACCATTACCCCGATCCGGCTGGCGAGGCGGCGCCCCTGGGAGAAGTCATGGGTCGCCATTACTATCGTGGTGCGGTACTGGCGGGAAATGCTGGCTATCAGCTCTTCAATCTGGAGCGTGGAGACAGGGTCAAGATTAGCCGTCGGCTCGTCCAGGAGCAGCACCTCCGGCTCTATGACCATTGCCCGGGCGATGGCTACCCGCTGGGCTTCGCCGCCGGACAGGGTGCGGGCATTCCTGTCGGCAAGGTGGGACAGCCGGACCTGTTCCAGGAAGGATGAAACCCTGGTCCTGATTGCGCCCCGGCTCATCCCTCGCCATTTCAGCCCGTAGGCGATATTGTCATAGACGCTGGCATTAAAGACCACCGGCTTCTGGAGCACAAAAGCCATCCGCCGCACCAGTTTTAATCTCTGTCTGGTATGCGTGGCATCTACGCCGTCAAAGTAGATTTCACCGGAGGTCGGCGGCTCAAGGAGGTCTATCAGCCGGAGGAGAGTGGTCTTGCCGGTGCCGGTCGGGCCGATGAAGGCGAAGACCTCGCCCCGGTCTATCTCCAGGTTAATGTCTTTGAGCACCTGGCGCTTGCCGTACCACTGGTTCAGGTTGACTATCTTTATCATTACTACCTTTGCTGGATTCGGTTGAGAATAATGTTGATGATGAGGGCTATCGCCAGCAGTATTATCCCCAGTGCGAAGGAAAGCTCCACGTTGCCCTTACCCGTCTCCAGTGATATTGCCGTGGTGAGTACCCTGGTGGAACCCCGGATATTGCCGCCGACCATCAGGGCCAACCCGACCTCGGAGATAGCCCTGCCGAACGCCAGTATTACCGCCGCCACGACGGCGAACCTCGCCTCCTTGAAGACTACCAGCGCCGCCTGAAAGCTGCTGGCGCCCAGGGAGCGTGCTGTATCTGAGAGCAGCTTGTCTCCACCGCTCAAAGCCGAGATGGTGAGTCCCAGCAGAATCGGCGACACTAGGATTGCCTGCCCGATGACCATCGCCGTCGGGGTGAAGAGGAGGTCAAGGCTGCCCAGCGGTCCCGCGTTGGACAGCATGACAAAGACAAACAAGCCAACCACGACGGTAGGTATGCTGTAGAGGGTCTGGATAATGCTGATGAGCGTTCTCTTGCCCGGGAAGCGGTTGAAGTGAATGACGCCGCCCAGCGGCAGGCAGAAGACGCAGGCAAGGAGGGAGGATGCCACCGAGACCATCAACGACCTTCCGGTTATCTCCAGCACCTCAGGGTCAAGGGAGACTATGAGCTGTACCGCTTTGACCAGCCCCTGCCAGATTTCAGACAACTAAGAACTCCCGGAATCCTCACACCCGAGTTCTCCCTCTCCTCTAAAAGAGGAGAGGGAGAGTTGGAGGGAGGTATCATCCTCCCTTAGTTATACTCCACTTCCCTGAATAAGTGAAGTGTGGGGGTATGGATTTTATACCCTACTGTGTCGGCTCGGCGCCGAAACAGGGAGTGAAAAGCTGGATACCGTACTTGTCCACGCCGTAGTCCCCGATGAACTCCTGGATTGCAGGTGAAGTGAGGAAAGCTACCAGGTTGTTAGCCATCTCGGTGCTAACTCCGCTCACCTTGTCCGGGTTCACGGCAAGGACGGAGTAGACATTGAGCAGTATGCTGCCCTGGTCTACTATCGGCACCAGTCCCAACTGGGCGGAATCATTGACATAGACATAGGTGCCCATGTCACTCAGCGTGTAAGCCTCCATCTCCTTCGCCATTATCAGGGTTGCCCCCATTCCCCTCCCTGCCTCCACGTACCAACTGCCGGCATTTTGCACCGTCTCGTAGTCAAAGCCGGCGGCTTTCCAGATTGCCTTCTCCTTACTGTGGGTGCCGGAGTCATCCCCGCGGGAGATGAAGGTGCCGCTCCCCGTCTCCATGAGCTTCTTGAAGGCATCTTCGGGGCTGAGCCCCTTGATGCCTGCGGGGTCAGAAGCCGGACCAACAATAAGGTAGTAGTTGTAGGCAAAAGGCACCCGTTCCAGGAAATAGCCCTCGGTGACCAGTTGTTGTTCCCGGGCTTTGTCATGCACGGCAACGGCGCTGGCGTCGCCCCGCTTGGCATATTCCAGGGCGATGCCGGTCCCGGCATAGATGATGTCCAGCTCCACGCCCTGGTGCGGAATCTCCCCCTCCACTTTGTAGTCCTTGTATTCCTCTTCAAACATGGGCTCCAGGTATCCCCACAGCCCGGTATCATAGAGGCTGGTGGTCGTGGCGACGCGGAGCCTATCCTTGGGCAGGATTGGCTCGGTTGACTGCCCGGCGCAGCCGATACTGCCGGCGACCAGGCTCAGAAGCATGAATACACTTAGCAGGAGACATACTATCTTTCTCATTTTTCACCTCTCTGGATTTGGATAATGCCGCAACAAAAAAAGCACCTCAAGGAGGTGCTCTACGTGAACATAGCATTCTCCCCTCCTTTCCAAACACGGGAGGCACCGCCGTTTCCAGTGGTACCCTATCGTCCGCTCTCCATGGTTTACCTTTAGGAGAGGCGGCTCGGAGAGTTGTTATTTAATCTGTAGTATTTTGTTTAAGGTGCTTAACTAAATTAAGATTATATCAAGACATAGCCGGGGCTGTCAATTTGGGGTGGACTGACATCCTCTTTTCTGTTTTATCCCCTCTCCTTTACGAAAGGAGAGTCGGGCTTGGGGGAGGATTTTCTGTTCCATTAAGGCTGTGTTATACTGCCATTGGGAAAGCCAGAGAATAAAGGGATGTCGGATAGTATGACCGCCGATATAAGGCGTGAGATAGAACGTGGGGTGGCTATCCTCAAGGAGGGAGGGATAGTCGCCTTCCCCACGGATACTGTCTACGGGCTGGGCGCCTGTTTTAACATTGTCCCGGCGGTGGAGCGGGTCTATGCGGTGAAACAGCGTCCGCGCACCCTGGCGCTTCCCCTGCTGCTGTCTAACATCCTGCAGATTAGCGAGGTGGCATACCCCGTACCCGGGGTCGCCTGGCTGCTGGCGGCCAGTTTCCTGCCCGGCGCCCTGACACTGGTTTTACATAAGTCTGGCTCGGTGCCGGATATTATCACCGCCGGCGCCGATACAGTAGCCGTCCGCGTCCCGGCTCACCCGGTGCCTCTGGCCCTCATTGAGGGTGCCGGTGTACCTGTAGTCGGTACCAGCGCCAACCTGAGCGGCAGGCCAAGCCTGCTTACAGCGGGCGAAGTCCGGGCGGAGTTTGGCGGGAGCATAGACCTGGTTATTGACGGCAGGTGCTCGGGCGGCAGGGAGTCAACGATAGTTGATGTCACCGGCGAGATTCCGGTGGTACTCCGGGAAGGGGCAATAACGGCGGAGGAGCTTCGGCGGGTGTGCCAGACCGTAATCATAAGAGGGAAGGAGCTAGCTTGAATATTGCTATTGGTTGCGACCACCGCGGGCTGGAAGCGAAGCGGGCGGTTATCCAGCAGCTTGACCGGATGGGACATAGCTGTGAAGACATGGGGTGCTACACTGCGGAGGCGGTGGACTATCCGGATATTGCCCGGAAAGTAGCCGGAGCCGTCGCCCGGGGTAATACTTACGGTGTCCTGATATGCGATACTGGCATCGGGATGAGCATTGCCGCTAACAAAGTCAGGGGAGTAAGAGCTGCTCTGTGCCACGATGCCTTCAGTGCCGGCCGCGCCCGCCAGCATAATGATGCCAATGTCCTCTGCTTAGCAGCGAGGGACAATCCGGAGGCGGTAGCGGAGGCGGTTGCCGCCTTTCTGACTGCTGGTTTTGAGGGCGGGAGGCACCAGCGGCGGCTGAACAAGGTGGCGGAGATGGAAGGCTAGGCGCCCCGCAGCGCCACCCGAAGTGCCTCTTCTGACTCGGGGGGAGTGACGGCAATTACATGGTCTTGAGCACGGATTACGGTGTCCACCCTCGGCACGAGGGGCCTCTGCCGTTTACGGATAATTAGCGACAGGGTGCTTTGCGGCGGTAATGCGAGTTCTTTCACCTGTTTACCCACTACTGGTGAGGTGGGGGGGATTTTTACCTCAACTATTTCCAGACCCTTGTCCGGTATAGCCAGCAGGTGGGTGAGGGGGTGTGTGGGCACCTCTTCCTGGATGTGTTCCAGTATGATATTGGTGCTGCTGACGGTAACATCAATCCCCAGTTTCTTGAAGATGAGTTCGTTTCTCGGGTCGTAGATGCGGGCTATTGTCCGGGACACGTTAAACTTGTGCTTTGCCACCTGGCAGGCGACCAGATTATCCTCGTCATCACCGGTTACGGCGATCAGCATATCCGCCCTGCCGGTGCCGGCTTCAGCTAGCGTGGTTACCTCGCAGCCGTCACCCTGCACGCAGACGCTCCCCAGCTGGCTGCAGATGAACTCGCACTCGGCGGCGCTTTTCTCCAGCACCAGCACCTCGTGCCCCTCGTCCAGCAGGGCTTTAGCCAGGTGGTAGCCGACTTTGCCCCCACCGACAACTATGATGTACATGTGTTACTTCTCCAGTTTTTCCTTCAGCAACTGGGCGAATATCGTGGTCGGGCTCAGGGCGTCAATGCCCAGTGAGTTGTACAGCTCCCGGCGCAGCGGGTCGTAGATACGGCAGACCACCCTGGGTATATTAAAGATATGCCGGGCAATCTGGGCTGCCATGACATTGCGGTTGTCCCCCTGGGTGACGGCGACGAAGGCGTCTGTCCCCTCTATTCCTGCCTGCTTCAGGTTGTCCTGGTCAATGCCGTTACCCACCAGTGCCGTGCCGCGAAAGTCAGGCGGCAGCCTCCGGAAGCTGTAGGCATCAGTATCAAGGATAGTAACCGAGTGCCCCTCAATATCCAGCAGGGTGGCTAGCCGGGCTCCCACGCGCCCGCAACCCATAATGACTACTTTCATCTTCTTAATCTAGCGTGGTTGATGGTATAGTATAACACGGCAGGGGGCGTTTCTTAAAATATAGGGCACCACATCACCCAGACTGAACTGCCCGAACCGACTCTTGTAGGCGACCCCCATCAGTATCAGGTCAACCTCCCGCTCCACGGCTTCATCAATGATGGTAGGTCCCGCCTCACGGCTCTGGAGCAGGTCAGTCTCTATCTCGTATTCTTCCTCTTCAGCGACGATTTCCATGTGGTCCAGCATATCCTCCGCCTTCTGAATCTCGGTCTCAATCTCCGCCTCAAGCGGCAGTGAGCGCCTTACGGTAATGACATAGACCGCCCAGACCTTGGCTTTGTTCTTCTTGCCAAGCTGGCAGGCTAGCCGGATTGCCTCTTCGTCTGCCTCGGTGCCGACCACCGGCACCAGAATCTTCTGAAATACCACTGTCATGTCTCCCTGTCCAGTAACGGCTATTATAAGGCTGCCGAAAGAAATCTACAATGCTTTCGGTTTGGGCTTTCGGACTGTCTGTACCCTTCTCCGGGGCGGTCCCTGGGGTACGTGAGTCAGCGGCAGGTGCTCTTTGCGCCGGTAGATGAAATAGATAATGAAGCCAAGCAGCATCCAGGCTGTTCCCACCTCCCGACCATAGGGCTGGATAATCAGCATGACTACCCATATTGCGGCTGTAGCTGTAAGACCGATTATGGCGCTTAGCGGTATCTCAAACCCCTTAATCCTCAAATTCCAGCCGAGCTTGAAGGGGCGTGGTGCTTCTGGCTTTCTTATTCTCAGGCTGATGATGGAAGCGTGAGCAAACATGAAGGCTAGTAGCGAGCTAAAAGCGTACAGGGCTCCCATGTCCTCAAACGGTTTCTGGGCTGCGGCGGCATCAGCCGCAAAAGCGCCGGGGAGTATTATGATTATGGCGATTATCCCAAACAGGGCTATGGCAATATATGGCGTCTTGAAGCGGTGATGTATCCTACTGAGAGCGGCTGGTATCAGCCGGTGGCTCCCGAGTGAGAAAGCAAGGCGGGAGATACCGATAAGTCCGGCGTTGGTGGCTATGAGCAGGATAGTGCCGGCAAGCAGTGCTATTAACGGCTTGAGGACGTCCCGGATAAGTGCCATGGGAATACTGGCGGCGATGCCGGCTACGGGGTCCCTGCCCCATTCTGTTGCGAGCTCTTCGGGGGTCATTGCCGATAAAGATACCAGAGAAACACCGGCGAAGATAACCAGGACGGTGACAATCATCAATATCAGCGCTTTGGGGACTCTTTTCTCAGGGTGTCTTGTCTCCTCTGCCATCTGTGACATGGTCTCAATGCCGGTATAAGCAATGGTAGCGAGGGCGATGCCGAAAATCAGGTTTTCCGTGCTTGGCCAATAGTCAAAAATGTGATGAAGCAGGACTGTGGGGTTGAAAAGCAGCACGAAGCCAATAACGACCAGCGAGATCTGGGTCGCTATGTCTAACACGGCTGCCCCGATGTTCAGGATAGACGTCTCCTTGATGCCGATAGTATTTATAGCCATGAGAAAGACGACTATCCCCGCAGAGACTGTCGTGCCGATAATGGGGGAATCCTTGAGTGGTTCCCAGAAATAACCGAGATAAGGGGGGATAGTGAATGCAGAGATAGAAATGGTGACGATGTAGCTGAGCATTAGCGCCCAGCCGGCGGCGAACCCGAAGGTGTCATTGAAGGCATGCCGGGCAAAGCTGGCTGAGCCGCCGGCTTCAGGTAACATAGCTGTACCCTCGGCATAGGTAAGAGCGGTGAAGATGAAAAGGATACCGGCAATACCAAGTGCTATCGGGGTCGCTCCCATCGCTACCACGGCAACGATGCCGAGGGCGTAGTAGATTGAGGAGCCCACATTCCCGTAGCCGGCGCTGAACAGGGCAGAGACGCCCAGTATGCGCCTCAGGCGGTAGCGCTTGATTCGGCGGGGGCGGAAGAACTTATCACCGGGTTTGGGTTGCCAGTCTGTTGTCATTATTAACTTGGGGAAATTTTACGCACTTATCCCCG
>CAYUBP010000029.1:0-9568 GCA_964443115.1 uncultured Dehalococcoidales bacterium
CACATTCGGGTGATTCGCTGGTCTTACGTAGTGCGAGGTGATAAGTCCACCCAACAACGAGCATGGGGTTATCCTGTGGGTTGAAGTTGTAGCCTGACTTCGGGGAGTACAGCCAGTTGTAGAATGCCCTTAACGACCTGTAGTACGCGTGTTTCCCGCCGTCCGAGCACTTAAGCTCACCCAAAAACCGGATAATCCGCTGGCCGGTTACATCCACGCCGATTACCGATTGGGAAAGGGTAAGGTAGCACCGGTAGTAATCAATGCTCCCGGGTGACAGCCCCTGCCTGCGGGACCTGAGGAACCCTATTATCAGCCTTGAGGAATGCACTGGCGGGAGCGCATGGGAGTCGAACCCACCGAAGACACGATTAGTGCCCCCCGACGGATTTGAAGTCCGCGAAGCCCACCGGGACTCATCCGCTCCCTGACCCCGGAAACAGCTTGAGTATACACCACTGCCGCAAAACAGCGCAACAGTCACAGTCTCTATAATAACTCCATCCCCTGAATCCCCTTCCCCATGTAAGGGAGGTTGCCTCAAAAGTCATTCTGAGGAGCGAAACGACGAAGAATCTGGGGCAGTGAGGCCTTTCGCCATGCTCAGGATGACAATAAAAAGGCACTTTTAGGGCAAAGCCCATATAAGGGGAAAAGGATAAGATTTTCTTAAGAGGGGCTTCACCCCTCTTAAACACCCTGTTCTATATTTTGGTTCTGCCCACTCCATGGTCAGCAGCATACGTCCTTGCGGGTGGCGTGACCATTGCGAGGAGCGCAGCGACGAAGCAATCTTTTTCACGCTGAGATTGCACAGCTTAAGCTCGCAATAACAACCATGATAGCGTAAAGCCCCAGCCCGTAAAACCTTGATAAAAACTCGGTCGCCTTGTAAAATAGCCTTTTCAGTTGGTAGTTAGTGTAGAAACCTTATGTATGCTTTACTCATGGCAACTCTGGCGGGGCTGTGCACGGGCATAGGCAGTGCCATTGCCCTGTCTATCAAGCAGCTCAAAGGCTGGCAACTGTCACTAATCCTCGGTTTCTCTGCGGGCGTTATGACCTATGTCTCCTTTGTTGAACTGCTCAGCGCAGCCGTGGTACAGGGCGGTATGCTGCGGGCTAATACCGGCTTCTTCACCGGCTTCGCTTTTATTGCCCTGCTTGACCTGGTTATACCCCATCAGTACAAGGCAGAGCAACTTGATGGCGACCACCCGTTGCTCAGGGGGATTTCGGGCAGGGGGCAAAAACCTGACGGATTAGCCCAGACCTCACCCGGAATGCGTGCCGGGGCTCTGGCTGACGGAACCCGCCGGAGGTACCGGGGCGGGAGGGAACACTCATCGCTTTTCCGCATCGGGGTTTTCACTGCCCTCGGTATAGCCATACACAATATACCCGAGGGGCTGGTGGTATTCTCTGGAGTTTCCACGGGCGACGTACGCCTGGGGTTGCTGGTGGCTGTGGCAATTGGCTTACACAATATACCTGAGGGTATTACCGTCTCGGTGCCCATTAAAGAAGCGACCGGCAACACCAGGATGGCTTTTCTGCTCTCCTTTGCCTCCGGTATGGCGGAGCCGCTCGGTGCCCTCCTCGGCTATCTTGTATTCTCGCCATTCCTGACACCGATGTTCATTGCCGGTCTGCTCGCCTTCGCCGCCGGTATCATGATATACATCAGCCTGGATGAGCTGATACCGGCAGCCCACCAGTACGGCTCCGCGCACTGGGTGATACTGGGTATCGGCTTGGGGATGGTGGTCATGGCGGTGAGTTCCACGCTCATCACCTAGGCTGCAGTTTCATTATGGCGCTTCGCAGGATATAATATGTTAAGGGGAACTCTGGGGACGGGAGGTGATGTATGACAAGCCGGTGTCCGGGACAGGATATGAGGAATCTCCGGGTATCGCTGGTAAAGTGCCCCGGCTGCGGTGCCGAAGTGGAGATATTCTCCGATGAACTGAAGGTGAAGTGCCCCAGGTGCGGCGAGAAGGTCTACCGGGAGAAGGTGCCGTCCTGCATTGAGTGGTGCGCCTCGGCGCGCCAGTGCCTGGGGGAGGAAAAATGGCGGCAGCTAATGGACAGGGGGCAAAAATGACGCAGGGTGCACCGCAGAAGAAAGAGAGGCTGGCGACGCAGGTCGTCAACCTGGCGGGCATGGTAGCTTACCAGCCGGACTCGGTGGTAAGCCGGACAATAGTTGATAGCAGGGCGGGGACGGTAACCCTGTTTGCCTTTGACCGGGGGCAGGGCCTCAGCGAGCACACCGCACCGTTTGATGCCCTGGTCTATATCATTGATGGCGATGCCGGGGTTACCATATCCGGGGAGCATTTTCACCTTAAGGCGGGGGAAGCCATCGTCATGCCGGCAAACCACCCCCACGCACTGGAAGCCGCCAGCCGCTTCAAGATGATGCTGGTCATGATAAAATCATAGCTGCACTCTTTTCATGGTACAAGAGGGGCACGCCTCTTTCCTAAGCCGCACTTATCCTGCTCAGTAACGGCTGTCATTGCGAGCGGAGCGAAGCAATCTCAGCGTGAATAGATTGCTTCGTCGCTATGCTCCTCGCAATGACAGCCAAGAGTGACGAAGGAAACTACCCCAAAAAGGCTTGACAGCGCTAAAAATAGCTGATATACTTCGTTAGTAACAAAGTATATGGCTAAGCCTAATATTACTATGGAACCGAATGATAGCCCCGGAGGGGAAGGCCTGGTGCGGCGTATACTGAAGCTGGCGGAGAGTATATATCTTTCGCTGGGCCCGGCGCTCCCGCTGGAGTGGCTTTCTTCTGACCTGACAGTCGCCCAGTTGAGGGTTATGCTGGTGCTTTTCAGCGGGGGGCCCAACCGGATGAGCGCCATCGCCTCTTCCCTGGGCATTGCCCTCTCAACCGCCACCGGCATCGTTGATAAGCTGGTGAAGAAAGGGCTGGTAGTCAGGGGTGCGGCTTCAGATGACCGGCGCCTTGTCATCTGCGAGCTATCGCCGCAGGGACGCGAGCTCGTCAGCAATTTATGGCAGCTAAGCCGGTTCCAGTTTGAGAGACTGCTGGACGGGCTAAGCGTTGAGCAGCTGGGCAAGGCTGCCCGGGTGGCGGAGATGCTCCTCGCCAACGTAAGGAAGCAAGCGGTACCGGAGGGCTAGCCTGATACTCTGATAGTGGAGGGGGAGGTCAATAACTATGTTCAGTAGACTTGCTGGATTTGTCGCCAGGTACCGCATTTATATTACGGTGTTCTGGATTGCCCTGGCGGTAGCCCTCTTTATGTTCGCTCCCAGCTTATCACAGGTAGGAGTAACCGATGAGAGCCAGTTCCTGCCACAGGATACGGAGTCAGCCCGCGCCCGCTCTATTCTGGATGAGAAGTTTGCCACCGAGCTAGAGACACCGGAAAGCTCCGGCACTATAGTCTTCCACAGGGCTGAGGGACTCACCGAGGTGGATATACAGAATACCAAGGCAATCAGGGACTGGCTGCTGTCGCCATCGGCACCAGAGGCTGTGGAAAATGTCACCTCGGTCTTTGACAGCGAAGCCCTGCGCTCTACCCTGCTCAGCGCCGATGGCACTACCCTGCTGATGATAGTGGACTTCTCCACCACTGCGCTTGACGATGCGGCTGAGGAAGCTATAGAGCAGATAAGAGAGTATCTGCACCGGGAGCCCGGTGACGTAAGCATATATTTTACCGGCGAGGTCGGCTTCTACCAGGACCTCTTCCAATCAGTCCTCCGGACGATTGGCCGGACGACCTGGGTGACCATCGCACTGGTAACGGTGCTGCTGCTCATCGTATACCGTTCGCCGATAGCGGCGCTGCTGCCGCTAATCGCCATCGGGTGCAGTTACCTGGTTGCCAGGGGTGTTCTCGGCTACCTGGGAGAAGCCGGACTTGAGATTTCAACCCTGGCTGATGCCTACCTGGTAGTGACCATCTTTGGCGTCGGCACGGACTACTGCCTGTTTATCGTTTCCCGCTTTCGCGAGGAGCTGGCACAACGGGACAGGAGCGAAGCCGGCAGGCATACGTTAACGAGGATTGGGCCCGTGATTGCCGCCAGCGCCGTTACCGTGGTCGTGGCTTTTCTGGCGCTTGGTATATCACGGTTCGGCATGACCAAGACCATCGGCTATGCCCTGGCTATCGGCGTAGCCATCACTCTCCTCGTAGGGTTGACCCTGGTGCCCGCCCTGATGTCACTCTTCGGCAAGCATCTCTTCTGGCCAGCGAAAACCTTCAAGCCCCCCCGTCAGGGCGGCTTCGGGTGGAGCCGCATCGGGGACTGGGTTGTCCGTCACGCCCGCATCGGTGCGGCGGTGATTATTATTCTCCTGCTGTTACCATATATTGCCCTGCCGGGACTCACCAGGTCGGCTGACATTCTCAGCCAGATGCCCCAGAGCGCGGAGTCAGTGGAGGGCTTCCGGGTAATGACCAGCCACTTCCGCACCGGGGATTTCCTGCCGGCGTCCCTGGTCATTGAGCCCGAGGGGAGTACTCTCACCGACCCCGGCTCGCTCCAAGCCATCTCGGAGGTAGCACAGTCGCTGGAAGAAGTCCCCGGGGTCGCCCGGGTGGACTACTTCTCGGTGCCCGTCGCCGGGATTTCCGGGCTGTCCGTCCAGATGCGCGGCTTCGGCGATGCGCTTGGTGCGGGCACACTTGACCCCGGCTTCACCACCACCCTCCAGAGCGCCGGACAGTCCTTTCCCTCTCTTGCCCTCCAGTACCCCGGGATTACCGCCAGCCAGAACTTCCAGCAGGCGGGAGCCAGCCTTGCCCAGCTCTCGGCTCTGGCGCAGCAGATTCCGGCCACTCCGCTCCAGGACCTACCGGCACTGTTAGCCCAGATGCAGGTGCTCTGCTACGTGATGGCGGACAGCCTTGAGAGCTTGGCGGGCGAGTTCAGCCCCGTAAGCTCCACCGCATTTAGCGGCTGGCTGTTTTCAACCTACTTCGCTCAGGACTTCAGCGCCGCCCGGATTAACATTGTGCTGGACGGTGACCCGTACTCAGAGGCGGCCCTGGAGACAATAGCGCAGCTCAGAGAAGCCGCGTCCAGCAGTATTGCCACCTCGGGCTTGAGCGGGGCGTCATACTATGTCGGCGGTGAGACCGCTACCCAGGCGGACATCATGTTGACCAACGACGCTGATTTCGGGCGGGTCACCGGGCTTGCCACGGCCGGCGTGCTCCTGGTAATAATAATCCTGCTCCGTAGTCTTCTGGCACCGCTCTACATGCTGGCGACGGTGCTGCTGAACTACGGCGCTACACTGGGTATCGCCACCTGGCTCATCCTGGATGTGCTCGGGCACAACAGTATGATTTACATACTGCCCATCTTCATCTTTGTTATACTGGTGGCTCTGGGTGCAGACTACAATATTTTCCTCGTGTCGCGTATCAGGGAAGAGGCTGAGCACCGCCCCCTCAAGGAAGCCGTAAGCCGGGCGGTAGCCAACACCGGCGGTGTTATCACCGCCTGCGGCATAATACTAGCCGGCACATTTGCTACACTGATGACCTCGCCGCTACAGGTGGTATTTCAGATAGGTGCTGCCATTGCCATCGGGGTGCTGGTTGACACGTTCGTGGTGCGGGCGCTGCTGGTACCATGCATCGCAACCATGGCGGGCCGCTGGAGCTGGTGGCCCTCGCGCCTGTTCCGGCAAATGACGAAGGGCAAGTAGCGGTTTAACGAGCTTGCCCTAAAAGTGCCTTTTTATTACCATCCTGAGCATGACGAAAGGCCTCACCGCCCCAGATTCTTCGTCGCTTTGCTCCTCAGAATGACTTTTAAGGCAACCTCGGTTTAACGAGAAAGGGGAGGACGGGTTACCATCCTCCCCTTTGGTTAGTTAATCCTCAGGTCTCTAGCGCCATGGTTCTATGGGGTACAGGACAGGCGTGCTGGAGAACACCCAGCATATCTCATCGGCGCCGCCGATGGACACGATTATGCGGCAGTTGGGACCCGCCTGGGCCATAGCATGAATCTTGTAGCTATCAGGCGCCTCGCCGTACTTCATGTCTGTACCGGGTATTGTTCTCGTGCCGGCGCTGGTCAAGAAGTCCCAGTCACCGTATCCCTTATACTCACCAATCGTGATGTAGTATGTATCATACATCCACTGGTATATGTCTGCTTTCTTCTTAAAGCCGTAGTCGTACAGGTTCTTCGCCAGATTGGGATGCATGACGAAGGTGTAAGGGAACTCGACCGAGTGAGGATAGACCAGAGGTACTACGTATTCCAGCCAGTTATGCGGACCGGGGATACCCTCAACCCCAAGGCGGTGCGCCACGCCGCCGGTGCCACTTGATGCAAGACTCCGGAATGAGGACGGCTTGTTGCCCCACTCTGCAGTCCCGCTGAACTCGGCGGTGCTGATTCTCCCGA
The DNA here is from genome assembly GCA_964443115.1 of uncultured Dehalococcoidales bacterium. GTDB lineage: Bacteria > Chloroflexota > Dehalococcoidia > Dehalococcoidales > W111 > CAYUBP01. The sequence goes on from CAYUBP010000029.1 coordinate 6,424, forward strand.
GGGCACTTTCGTTCAACCCGTAGCCACCCTCTTCACGCATGGTTTCCCAGCCCGTCGGCAGTCCATCGTCGTCCTCGGCAAAGGCCACACGGAAGGGACTGCCAGAGTCGGTGCGGGTGACGCCAGTTATGCATCCACCGAAATTGACAGTCATTAAAGTAGCACTCCGGGCAATGGACATATTTGCCGGGTTGCCAACGTCAAGGGCGTTCTGGGCGGCATTCATACCGATTTCCTTGGCGATGGGACCGCTGACGCACATCAGGAAGCCGGCATGGTTGCTGGTGCCGGGGCAGTTCGTGGAACCACCGCCGGTGGTGGCAATAGCCAGCACCACCGGCAGGTACTCCGGCTTGCAGCCAGCCATAACTGCCACAGTAGCTACCTTCTCTACCGTAGTCTGGTAACCTTTAGCATAAACTGCTGGTGCGGTACCTTTAGTGTACTGCCCGGTGGCAGCGTCCCTGGTATACGGGTATATCAACTCTTCCGGCGCGTGGCTGGTGCCGGTGAGCATCTCACTGACTGCCTCCTCGGTGGGGATGACTATCGGCAGCCCGTCAGTATACTTGGATATCGGGCAGTTGCGACAGTTGGCAACCGGCGTTGTCTGCTGGTAGAAGTCCTGGGCATCAAGAAGGGTACCTTCAAAGATAACCCTTGCGGTCGGCGGGGGGACATACAGGCCGCTTTCCTGCTCCGTGCTGGTCAGGGGGGCGGTCAGCGCCTCAAGTGCCACATCAACGAACTGAGCCACACGCTCCGCTCCGGTACCGGTCCGGGGAACGTCTACCCAGCGGACATTGGGGACGCCGGAAATCAGAGCCGTGTTCTTGGAGAAGGATACCTGGTCATTAAAGCCAAGGGCTACTCCGGGGATACCTGCTTTCTCACATTCTGCTACGTACTGCGTAACCGACGCAGTAGCGTGGCCTCACCAGCCAATCCCTCTTATAACCGCATCAGCCTCAGCCTTCGTGGTGTCGTCAGGCCGGGTATCGCCAAAGCTGCTCACGGGTTTGTAGTATACCCACGTGGTATTGGGGTAGTCCCGCGGCAGCGCCTCGGCTAAGGCAGGCATGATGACCGGGTCCGCCTCGCCCTGAATAATGTATATTGTCTTACCGTTCAGGGTATCAAGGCGTGCCGCCAGAGACACTGTCTCCACCGGTTGGAAGTCGCCCTGCGGGTTCAGCGCCCGGTATGTCTTGTCCTCTGACGAACCACCACCCCCTCCCCCGTTACAGCCGGTCAGTACCAGCACCAGTACCAGAAAAATGCTGGAAACTAACGCTATTAAATTCTTTCTCTTCACCTCGTTTCTCCTCATAATATTTTGCTTACACTACGTATTGAGCCTGTTACCTCATCTATCACCTCCCATCTCCTTAATAACAACACGCATGGCTCAGGCATACTCACCAGCGTGCCTGAGCTCTACAGCGGCTTGCTACATTACGGTAGACTAAACCCCCGAAGAGCCATCTTGCTCATTTTCTCGCTATATATTAATAACGGAATTCCGCCGCAAAAAGTTCATTCGGGCTGACAATAGCCAGTACTATATTGAGCACTATTATAGTGATTATATTGCAGTCAATCAAGTACCCGTGCCTGTTTTTTTTATTCCAATTACAGTTGTTATTGCGAGCGAAGTAAAGCAATCTCGGCGTAAAGGATTGCTTCGCCGCTACGCTCCTCGCAATGACGCACTCCGCCAGCCAGGAGTGCCACAAAAAACCCGCTGGTGCAGTCAGTACTGTTCATTAGGCAAAATTGCGGGCTAGCGCAGATAGTATATACGGGGACTTATAATAAACAGGGAGTCCCCGGGCGGGGACTCCCATCGTTACGGCGAAGATTGGCAACCGCGCTAAGGGCTGGCTTCCGGGTTCAGCTCAAAATCTACAGTGGTGGTCGTGTCAGCACTTACCCCGACATCCTCTACGGAAGCGCTGTCATAACCTTCCGCCGAGGCGATGACGGTATACGTAGCTGTGCCAGCCCCTACCGGGACGTTGGCAATTGTATAGTTGCCGTCAGCGTCCGCGGTGGCTGAAAGGCTGGTGCCTCCCACAACCACGGCGGCTCCATCGACCGGCTCATCATTACTGGAGTCGGTGACTGTACCGGAAACAGCGCCGAGAAGCGTTTCGCGCTCTACTGACAGCTTGACTACCGGTTTCAGGATAACCTGAGCCCCATTACCCTTGTCGTTGTTGCCAGCGCCGGTAAATACCACCGAGTCTTCAACAATGAAGTCAAGGGTTATTATAGTGGTGGTGCCGTCAACCACCTCAAAGGGATGGACGAACTTCAGCTCGCCGCTGGGTAGCTTGGCGTCAACCGTAGTCAGTATCGGCTCGCCGCCATCATCCACGTTATCCGGGTCGGTGTAGGTCACCTTAACCGGGTTATTCTCATCTATGATAACGCGGATTTGAGTATACTTTCCCGCCGGCACGTAGTCATCCTGGGCGAGAAGCGCGTCAATGCCCTCTTTCCCGAGCTGGACAAGGTCAAAGGACCCGTCCTCCACCGGAATGTCAATCCAGCCTCCCCCCGCCGAAGTGGATGGCGTCGGGGTTGCGGATGGCGTTGCGGTTGGTGTCGCTGTAGCCGTCGGTGTGGGCGTGGGCGTCTCCTCTTCCTCAGGCTCTTCCCCTTCTCCCGCCCTGTGGACTGATACCCGGGAGAAGCTGACCACCACGCTCTCCACGCCGTATTTCGGGGCGTCGGTTACCCGCACCTCAATCCCCCCGAACCCCATGCCCGACGTTGCCGCAGGGCTGGCAGGCTGTCCGCCATTTGAAGGTGCTACGCCGGGCAGGGTACACCCCACCGCCAGCAGGGCTACAACCGCCAGCACCGTTACCAGCATGGACAGTTTTTTCATTTCTATTTCCTCCTCATGAAGTGTCGCAATCTTGGCGTCTAATCTATATAACGTCAGCCCGCCGGAAGTGTCATCCCGCTGCCTTGCATTACTTTGGTACTGCGTTTTAGCTGACGTCAGGCTCTGGCTTCCGTTATATAGGATAGAGAGATTCGGGGGGGCGGTAATGCGCTGTGGCACTATGCTGGGGTATACTTAGTTAATAAGAGATTTCAAGGTTACAGGGCATGGGTGCCGAAGCTGGGAAAA
>CAYUBP010000030.1:0-9563 GCA_964443115.1 uncultured Dehalococcoidales bacterium
ACCATGTTGACAAAATTAAAATTTAGTTCTATTGTTTAAGGAGCGCGTTAGATGGGAGGAGCATATGACGGTTGCAATCACTATTGACGGTAATAGTCTCAGGATTGTAAACGCTAGCGGCAAGAAGATTGACAAGTGGGACAGTGTCAGCTTTGACCAGCACCTGATGAAAGAGGGTTTTATTGCTGATACTGCCCGCATGGGAGAGACCATAAAAGAAGCGCTTAAGGAAAGGCAGCTCTCTACCAGGAACGTTCGCTGGTCTCTGCCCAGCATCGGTAGCGTCTCGCAGGTGGTGACCCTGCCGCAGGAAAGCAAGGCAAAGCTGGAGGTGGTCGTCCAGAGGGAAGCCCGCCGGGCGCTATCAGTATCCCCTGAGACCAGCTACTTATACTGGCAGGAGCTCCCCAGGGCAGGGGAGGAACGCCGGGTTTACATCGTGGCAGTGCCCAAGGAACCGGTGCGCGCTCTGATACAGGCCTGCAAAGTTGCCGGGGTAACTATTCACAGCATAGATTTAAAGGCGCTGGCTCTTGCCCGTGCCCTTGGTCAGAAGGATGCCATTATCGCCGACGGCGAGATGAATTCCGTGGAGATTGTCATCATGCTTGGCTCCATGCCGGGTCTGATGCGCGGCATCTGGCTGCGCGAGAAGGACTTGGATGCGGGCAGGGTGACGGCTCTTCTTCTCCAGCAGCTTGCCAGTACCATAGAGTATTATAATGATATGAACCGCTCCAGCCCGCTGCCGGCGGATGTCCCGGTCTATCTGACCGGAGAGGCTGCTCTCAACTCCGAACTGGCTCAGCGGGTGAGCACCCTCAGCAGCCGGACGGTAGCTCCCCTCGCGCCTCCGATGTCTTACCCCGAGCATTTCCCTGCCGCCCTCTATATGACCAACATCGGGCTCATCCTCAAGTAATCATGAGGTTAGAGACGGAGTGCTAGCGCAGGGCTTGCTCCTGGCATTTTTTGCTGTCCTTGGCTTGGTGATGGGGAGCTTCCTCAATGTGTGCATTGACCGTTTGCCCGGGCGCCGGTCAATAATCAGCCCTCCTTCCGCATGTGACGCCTGTAATCACAAGCTCGGGGTCCGGGACCTGGTGCCTTTATTCAGCTATCTGTGGCTGCGGGGGCGCTGTCGCTACTGTGGCGCCCAGATACCCCGTCGGCTGCCGGCGGTGGAACTGGCGATGGGAATAGCCTTTGCCTTCCTCTACTGGCGCTACGGCTTGAGCCTTATGCTGGGCTTATCTCTCGTTTATACCCTGCTGCTTGCCCTTATCTTCGTCATTGATATTGAGCGGCAGCTGATTCTGGACAGGGTGGTCTATACCGGCATGGGGCTGGCGTTAGCCTTCTCCGTCTTTTACCCGGGCTTCTCGCCGTTTGACCCGCTGGAGGGTGTAAAACGGGCAGCCCTGGGCGGCGTCATCGGGCTGGCGCTCATGCTTATCATCTTTGTGGTCTCCCGCGGCGGGATGGGGTTTGGTGATGTCAAGATGGCGGCCCTGGTCGGGCTCATCGCCGGTTTCCCTCAGGTGTTCATTGCTCTTTTTCTGGCGGTGATAGCTGGCGGGCTGGTCGCCGGGGTACTACTCGTTGCCCGTCTTAAGACGCGGCGGCAGCCCATCCCCTTCGGTCCGTTTCTGGCGGTGGGGGCCATGCTGGTTTTTGTCTGGGGAAATCAAATGCAGGAGTTTTACCGTCAGCTTTTTTCCTGATAGCACACATTGACAAGGCTGTTTCACCTATTTATACTGATTTCGCTGGTTTTAGCCGGTAGCGACAGAATGGAGGTCAGACGATGGCAGACTCAGAGGACAGGACCGGGCGGGAGACAGGGCAGTCCATGACTGATGATGAATATAAGCAGATGGTTGCCCAGGTTGCCGATAAGGTCAAGGAGAGGATAATAAGGGATGCCGAGCGGGAATCGGCGGGCATCGTTGACAAAGCCCGGCGAGAAGCCGAGGGTGTTATCAGCAGAGCCCGGCGGGAGGCGGAGGATATTATCAAGGAAGCCAGGGAGAAGGGTAAAAAGGCAGCCAGCGAGGAGAAGAAGGCGGAGGCAGAGCGCATCATCAGTGAAGCCAGGCAGACGGCAGCAAGGGAGGCAGCCACCCAGTCAGCGAGGATTGTCGCTGAAGCTAAACAGAAGGTGCAGCAGATTGTTGAAGAAGCCAAGAAGGAGCCGGCTAGGCTGGTGGCTGAGGCAAAGCAGCAGGCGGAGCAAATCGCTACCGAACTAACGGAAAAAGCCAGTAAGAAGGCTGACGAGGAATCGGCGGCGGCAATCGCCAGGTCACAGGAGCGGGCGGAGCAAATTATCAGCGAGGCGGAGCAGAAGGCAAAGAAAGAAGCCAGGGATGGCGCAAAGAAAGAGACCGAGCGCCTTATCCGCGAGGCTAAAGAAGAATCGGATAAGATTATCGCTAAAGGCAAGCAGACGGTAGAGAAGGAGACCCGGGCTATCGCCGAACTGAAGCAAAAGGCGGAGCAGGAAGCAAAAGAGACCAAGGAGAAAGCGAAGAAAGAGGCCGAGCGCCTTATCCGCGAGGCTAAGGAAGAATCGGAGAAGATAATCGCTAGAGGCAAGCAGACGGTAGAGAAGGAACTCAAGGCTGCCGCCGAGGTGAAGCAGAAACCAGGGAAGACGGTTGAGGCACCCGTAGAGGGAGCGAAGTCCAGGTCCCAGGAGGTAGTTACGCCACTGGTCATGGAGCCGGAGGCAAAAGCAGAGGAACCGGCGGTAGAGACGAAGACCAGGGCGGTGGAACCAGTGGTAGAACCGAAGGCAGGAGTAGCGGAACCCGCGGCTGAGGCGGAAGTTGGCATTGTGACCGGGTCGGCTGGCGGCACAGAGACCTATCAGGGCAGGGTCGAGCTGGAGATAATAGCACCGGTAGATTTCGGGCAGATGATGAAGCTTCAGGCAAACCTGCGGCAGACCCCTAACCTGCGCTTGGTATCCGCCGGCGGTTCCGCAACAGGCAAGACCATGCTTATTGTTGTCGTTGACCGGCCGGTACAGTTGATTAACATCCTTAGGGGTATGCCACCGGTAAAGGCTGTGTCCGGGACAGAAAATGGCATTCAGGTGGCGTTAAAGTCGGGGCCGGGCAAGTAGCAGAACGCCTCGGGTATCAGGCCGTTGCAGACTACCTTCGGAGTGGTACTTTTTTCCCGAATAAATCACTCGTTTGGGTGATATTGCGCCTTGAGCCGGTGTGTTATCCTTGATGGCAGAAGTAACACAAAATGCTGAGGCGGTGTGGCTAAAGTGGTGGTTGACGTCTTCGTCCGGCTGGGAGGCTAATCATGAGACTGCGGCTTTTCGCCCTCCTGTTAATCTCAATGGCGCTGGTAATATCGTGCGTACCGGAGGTGTCGCCTCCTCCATCAGGAGGAGTATCACCGTCACCTTCGCCCAGCGGGAATTCACCTACACCCACCTCGTCCGTTCCTTCTGCCAGTCCTTCACCTACCGCGTCATCCAGACCGGCGTCGGGGTTGCCCCTGAACGTCACCCTGCACTATCTTGGCGTTAAGTCCAACCATGCCGAGTCTGGTTTAGGCGATATCTATCTTCTGGTGGTGGCGACTGATGGCTACACGAAGGCCACCAGCCGGTTCCTGCCGGCTGATGGCACATTCAGCCTTCAGGACTACGAGACCATTGAGGTAGACCAGAGGATATTCAGCACTGACTCTGCCGGCAGTTCGTTTAAGCTCTGCATCCTGGCATACCAGCAGAACGACCCCAGATGGCTGGCCTCTGTCCTTGAGCCTGCCCTTGCTGAGATTGAGACGGGTCTTGGCTGGGGCAATTACCGGAGCATCCAGGAGATACTTTCCACTGTTGAAAGGCACCAGAAAGAGTCAACTACGAGTTTTACAAATGACGGTGATAGCCTTATCGGCTACTGGGAAGATGTCTGGGCAGACCATCAATCGCTGGGCATCGGTCAATATGAGGCGGTGGGCTCCGACGATTTGCGGCTGTGGTTCAGCATCTGGTCAAAGAGCGAGCCGGCAGCACCATCCCAGCCTGCGCTGTTTCCCGATGTCACTCTGAATAACGTTGACATGGTATCCTCGGTGAGTGCCACCCAGAGCCGGGTTGATATTATCAGCATATGGAACCGTGAGCTTCACCCGCTGACGGTTACCCTGAAGGGGACGTCATCAGCAGGCGGTGATTTCTATGATAAGACCCTTGAAGTACGGGCCAACGGTTTCGCCCTGATTGAGAGCCGGGCGGCTTGTGACACTCCGGGGGCGGTGGATATAAGATATGACCTGTATCTTCGGGATATTAAAATTGATTCATGGTCGGGAGTACTGGCGGTTAATCCAGGTAGCGAGGTTACCGTGCGCCAGTGGCGCAGCTATGACGGCGCCAGGCCGGTTAACACGGCGATTGACGGAGCGCCGGTAACCATTTATATTGAAGCCTCCGGCTATAATGGCAAGACGGTCATTGCCAACATCCGGAGGGTGGAACCTGATGGCAGCTACAGCTACCCGATAGCCATGGTGGAGATAACCGTGGTTATGGGTCAGGGCGTGGCTACGTGGACAGCCGCGTGGCAGTCGGTCGCCGGGGGCAATCCGAAGTACGTGTTTGATGTGAAGGACTACTTCTCCGGAGAGCTTACCGTTCTTAAGTAATACCCCGGTCATTACTAATTTCCCATGGTTTACATATTGACTTTGGCGCCTGGCTGACTGAAGATAGTAAGGCAATGCAATACAAAGAGATAGGTGAGGGTCGGACGATGGATGAGGAGACGAGAAGGCAGCTTACTGTTACCATTACCACCCGGTTTGACCGGAATACCGCTATCTTGCTTCGCGAGGTCGCCCGGGGAAAGGGCATTGGTGTTACTACTCTCATCCGGATGTGGACCCTTGACCGGCTAAAGCGTCTTAACCGGGGTCAGCGGGACTTTGTCTGGCAAAGGCCGGACACCGATGGGAAAAAGTGGACGACGGGGCTAGAATCGCAGGATAGTGAAAAATGGTAGAAGAAGAATCGCAGGCAAGGAAAGACCTGGGTGAGCTGCTGGTAGCCAGTTCCTTTATCAAGCCGGAGGACTTGGAGCGTATCCGGGAGGTCGCCAATCGTTCTAACAAGAAGCTGACCGAGGTCTTGCTTGACGAGGAGCTTATCAGTCCTGATACCCTGGCTACTGTCCTCAGCCTGCAGTATAACGTCCCTGCGGTTGACCTGCGGCGTATTCAGGTTCAGCCGGCGGCTTTGGCCCTGGTACCGGAGCGTCTAGCCCGTGAGCACCAGGTGTTACCGCTTAGCATTGACGGTGATACCGTCACCGTGGCCATGGAAGACCCCGGAGACATGTGGGCTATTGACCAACTGGCGATGAAAACCAAGAAGCGGGTTAAGCCGGTTATCCCTCTGGGGATGAGCATTAACGATGCTATCGCCACTCACTATCGTCTCACCTCTCAAATTGAGCAGCAGATTAGCCAGGTGGTGAGGGAGGTCGAGGCGAGGGGAGGCAATGAGCCGGCGGCTCTGGCCAGTGATGCTGTCAGGGCAGCCCCGATAGTCCAGGCGATAGATATGATGCTCAGCCAGGCGGTTAAGGACAGGGCGTCAGATATTCATATTGAGCCGCAGGAGGATGAACTGAGGGTACGTTACAGGATAGACGGTGTGCTGCACGATGTACTGAAGCTGCCACTGGGGGTGCATACCGCGCTGATGACCCGTATTAAAGTGCTGGCAAACCTGAATATTGCCGAGCGCCGGCGTCCCCAGGATGGGCAGTTCAGCGCTGTTATCGGTGATAGACAGGTAGACTTCAGGGTTGCCTGTGTTGAGGCAGACCATGGTGAGATGGCAGTGCTCCGGGTGCTGGACAAGTCAATGCTGCTGCTGAAGCTGGAAGACCTGGGAATGTCACCGGTTGTCCTGGAGCCGTACCGTAAGCTGCTGCACTCGGCGTTTGGCATGATTCTGGTAAGCGGTCCCACCGGCTCGGGCAAGACCACCACCCTTTATACTTCCCTCAGCCAGCTTGACGCCAAGCGGTATAACATAATGACTGTTGAAGACCCGATAGAATACCGATTTCAGGATATTAACCAGATTCAGGTGAACCGCCAGGCAGGCATTGAGTTTGCGGTCGGCCTTCGGGCTATCATGCGCCTTGACCCGGATATCATACTGGTCGGCGAAATCAGAGACTCGGAGACTGCCAACACCGCAGTCCAGGCGGCTCTCACCGGGCACCTGGTGCTGACTTCCATCCACGCCAATGATGCCGCCAGCGCCGTAGTCCGCCTGATTGATATGGGTATTGAGCCTTTCCTGGCGACCTCGGCGGTCATCGGCAGCCTGTCCCAGCGGCTGGTGAGGAAGGTCTGTCCCTATTGCAGCACTACCAAGGAAGCATCGTCCGCCGAGGTGCTGGCTTACCAGCAGGAGATGGGGGAGCTCCGGAGCGAGTTCCTCTATGGCAGGGGCTGTAACTTCTGCTCCCACACCGGCTTCCTGGGGCGAATCGGGGTAACGGAGCTGATTACCATGACGGAGGCAATGAGAAAGCTGGTCATGAAGGGCGCATCAGCCAGTGAGATAAAGGCGGCGGCGGCGGGTGAAAACATAATGGTACCGATGCACCGTGACGGTATGCTTAAAGCGCGGGACGGTGTAACCACCGTCAGCGAGGTAATTCGCAATGTATTTACAATACTATAGCCGGGTAGAGTAAAAATCATTCGTTTGGGTGATTATACGGTCTTGATTTGGGTGTTACAATTGATTACGGCGATGGGAGAAGGGGCAAATGGAGTATAAGTATTCAGCGCAGACAATGGCAGGGGAGACTGTCACCGGGGTTCTGGAAGCTGAGTCTGTGGAGCGTGCGGAGGAGCTGCTGTGGCGCTCAAACCTCACCATCATCAGCCTCAAGAAGCACATGAAATTGCCCTCGCTGGCTGAGGCGGTACCATCACTGTTCGGCGTAAAGCGAAAGGATGTGGTCAATTTCAGCCGTGACCTGGCGACCATGCTTAACGCCGGTCTGCCCATGCTCCGCTCTCTGGATATACTCTACCGGCAGTCAACCAGAAGGGGCATAAAGCAGGTGCTGCGGGGGATAATACAGGACCTGGAGAAGGGCAGTACCTTTTCCGAAGCCTGCGCCAAATACACTGCGTTTCCGCCTCTGTTTATCCGCCTGGTCAGGGTGGGCGAGGAAGTGGGCAACCTGGCTTCGGTGCTGGAGCAGCTATCAACTCACCTGGCAAAGGAGGAAGAGACGGCGAGCAAGGTCAAGGGCAGTATGGCATATCCTGCCTTTGTGCTCTGTCTGGCGGTCGGTGCCGTGTTTATCATGATTGCCTTTGTCATGCCGGCGCTCACCGGTCTATTTGCCGAGTTTGGGCAGGGCCTGCCGCCGCTTGCCAGGATAGCTATAGGTGCCGCCGATTTCATTGCTGACTATGCGCTGTACATCTTGTCGGGGCTGGTGATGCTCATTATTGTCCTGGCGCTGTATTTCAGGACGTCCAGCGGTAGGAAGGTGAAGGATACTATTGTACTGAAGCTGCCGGTTTTCGGTGAGGCTAGCCGTAAAAGCGCTTTAGCCCGCACCGCCCGGAGTATGGCAATGATGGTCAGGTCCGGGGTGCCGCTTACCGAGGCTCTGGGGCTGTGTGCCGATACTGCTGCCAATGCCGTGGTTAAGGACAGGCTCATCAAATGTAACGAGGCGGTGCTCTCCGGTCAGTCCTTGTCCCAGGCGATGGCAGCCCAGCCTATATTCCCGGTGTTGATGTCCCAGATGGTGGGTATTGGCGAAGAGACGGGTAGGCTGGACTCTAACCTGGAGACGCTCGCCGGTTTCTACGAGGTAGAGTCGGAGCGGGCTATTTCTCGCCTGACCAGCATGCTTGGCCCGGGAATGATTATCATAGTCGGCTTGGTAGTCGGCTTTGTTGCAGTAACCCTGTTCTCGTCCATCTACTCCATAGGCGGACTGGTCGGGGGCTAGTTAACTAACTTAGGGGGTGAGGCAGTGAAAATAAATGTAAATATACTACCACCAGAGTACCGACCCAGACCATGGGTGCTGCCAGTGACGCTGGCGTTAGTCGTAGCTGTGGCGGCCGTGGGCTACTACGGCTATACCTTCTACGACAAGAAGGCGGCTGCCCAGAGTGAGCTTGACCAGATGCAGGAGCAGCTGGACGCTATAAATGCAGAGACTCTCCGGGTAATCGCCGCTGAGGTTCAGTCGCCGGTCACGGACCTGGAAGAGCAGATCGCTGCAGCCGAGGACGAGCTGTATGCGCTCGGCGGCGAAGAGCGTGACTATGAGAAGTGGAATGCCGAGAGAATATACTGGACGCCGGTGCTCCAGGTAGTCGGGCAACTCGCCCCCAGCGACGCCGTCTTTAGTACATTCAGGCAGGTGGGCAGCAACCGGGAAATCAGTGTCAACGGCAGGCTGGGCGGCGAGGTGCAGAACGCCATCATCCTCAGCCAGTACCAGAAGCGGCTTGAGGAGTATGGAATATTCTCCCGGGTCTTGCTTGAAATTGGTACTGAAGAGGAAGAGATTGAGGGTAAGACCAGGGAGTACTTTACCTTCACTATTACGCTTGAAGTCAAGGCGGGAGGTTAGCGATGAAAAATCTGCCTAAATTGCATATCATATTAGCTGCCTTGCTGGTGGTTGTGGTGGCGGGCAGCATCTACCTGGGTTTCAGCTATAAGCAGGTTGAGGCGAAGCAGCCGGACCTGCAGCAGGATATAGCCGTGGCGCAGCAGCGGCTGGTTGATGCCAGGCAAGCCGCGCAAGCCGCGGAACAGGGGAAGATTGACCCGGCGCCCTACCAGCAGCAGCTCGCTGACCTCCAGGCTCAGATAAAGCAGAAGGAGGATGCTCTGGCGGCGCAGCCGCTGTTTCCGGTAGCACCGCCCCGGGTCGCAATCAGCGACTTAATAGTTGCCGCGACCCAGGACCTTGAGCTGACGCTGGTTGGGATAACTCCCACCGAGCCGGCGGGCACGCAGACCATTGACAGCGACGATGACCCCAAGACCAAGGGTAACAAGTACAGCAGGGCTGAATACGAGATTGAGGTGAGGGGCGAGATGGCGCGTATCATCAGCCTCATCGGCAGGGTTGAGGGAGCCAGCTTTGCCACCCTGACCGTTGAGGATATCAATCTGGAGTACGTCCCGGCGGTTCCTCAGGGCGAGGTTACCATCCCTGCGTACTGGAAGGGCAATTTTACCATAGTCACCCTCTACCAGTATTCATCGGGGACTTAGCCGTCTGGCTCAGGGAGGCTGGGAAGTCATGGGCAAAAGTGATACTGAACTGGCAACGGTGAGGAGGAACGGTCACCGTGGTGGCTTTACCATCGTTGAGTCCATCCTCATCGTTGCTGTCTTCGTTGCACTTGGCTTCACAATCTGGTACTTCGGCACCAGGGCTGGCGAGGAGGCAGGTGCGGGGGCGCTGAGTACTGACATCAAGACAGTCCAGAATGCGGTTGCTGAATACCTCATTGATAGCCGG
>CAYUBP010000031.1:0-9500 GCA_964443115.1 uncultured Dehalococcoidales bacterium
TTACCCCCTTGACGATGAGATTTTCGCCGACCACCGATAGGTCTATATCCTCCTCTTTCATCCCCGGGAGTTCCGCTTTGACTATGAACTTGTCCTCTTTCTCGAATATGTCAATTGCCGGTACCCAGCCCCTGTCTTCAGGGAAGCGCCACAGTAGCGAGGGCAGGAAGGGGCGGTTGAAAATATCCTCAAAGTGCCGCTCCCAGTCCTCCATTTCGGTCAGGGGGCGCCATGGAGCTATTCCCCACCTTGGTCTCCATCTCTCCAGTGTCATAGGCTGTCCTCCTTTCTTTATTTTTTGATTTTTTGACCACCCACAACCCCGGCAGTGTTAGCCCGGACACTGCCGCTGGTCTGCTGCTTCACGAGGCTTCCGGTGTAGCGGTGAGAGCCTGGATGATGGCTTTATCAAACCCGGGCAAGTCCCCCGGCTTGCGGGAGGTAATCAAGTTGCCGTCAATGACCACCGGCTCGTCAACCCAGATGGCGCCGGCGTTTATGAGGTCCACCGCTATTGACTGCCAGGAGGTGAGGCGGCGCCCTCTGACGATGTCTGCCGAGATAAGCAGCTGGGGCCCGTGGCAGACAGCGGCAATGACCTTGCCGGCGGTATTTGCCTGTCTTACCAGGTCAACCATCGGCTGGTACAGGCGCATCTTGTCCGGCGCGTAGCCACCGGGTATGATGATGGCGTCAAAGTCCCCGGCGCTGACCCTGTCGGCGGTGGTGTTAGCCGTCACCCGGGCAGTGCCCCTCTTGCCGGTATAGCTCTCTTTGGAGCCGCTGCCGACGATGATTACTTTGGCGCCGGCGCTCTCCATTGCCAGCATCGGCTCCACCAGCTCGGCATCCTCAAAGCCTTCCTCAGCAAGAACAGCGATACGTTTCCCTTTGAGCATCTTGTCTTCCGTCATACTTTGTGCTCCTCGTTGTCCCGCAGGAATCTTCCCGCGTTACCATTAAACGGATATCCTCGGTCACATTGTCTATTGAAGCCAGAACAGGCATGATGAAGCCTGCCAGCTCCTGCCGGTCCGCGCCCTCAACTATCAGGATGATGTCGGGGCGCCCGTCAAGCGAGTCGGCGGCAACTATGCCGGGCTTTCCCCGCAGGTTCCGGACAACCTGCTCTGACCTGCCGTCCAGTATATCCAGCAGTATATAGGCTCTAGCGTTCTTCATTGGCTGCCACCTCTTCCCGCCGCGCTACGCCCCTGGCTACCGATTGCGGGGAGACGATAGTTCCCAGGGGGACCACGCCGGTAGCTAAATCAGACACGTTGATGTGGGGGGATATGCGGCATCTGCGGCCAATAGCCGTGTGGTTGGGTATAGTAACCCCCTTTCCCAACACGGTAACATCGCACTCCTCGGCGAAGAGGCTGCCGCCGAAGCCGATGTAGCAGAACCTGCCAATGCTTACGCCTTCGTCCAGGATGCAGCAGTCAACCACGCTGTGATAGCCGACAAAGGCGTTGTCCATGACGACCGAGTTTTTGACTACGGCTTGCTCCTCCACCCAGACGCCGGGTCCCAGTATTGAGTTCTCCACGTGACCCTTGACCATGCACCCGGAACTCGTGATGCTGTTAACGATTGTCCCCTGCTGGGATTTCCTGGGGGACGGCTGGCTGTTGTCACCGGCGAGGACGGGCCAGTTACTGTTAAGGCTGAATGATGGCTCCTGCCGGACGAGCTCCATGTTTGCCGCATAATATGCCTCAATGGTGCCGATGTCCTGCCAGTAGCCATTGAATTTGTAGGCGAAGACCCGGTCGCGGTTTAGCATTCCGGGGAGAATGGCATAGCCGAAATCGTGGGGCGAATCAGGGCGGGCGGCATCCTCCGCCAGGCGCCGGGCAAGGACGTCCCGGTTGAAGACATATATGCCCATTGAAGCCAGGTCGCTCTTAGGTATGCTGGGCTTCTCAACGAATTCTGTGATTTGTCCGTCGGCATCCGTGGCGAGGGTACCGAAGCGGTGCGCCTGGTCAATAGGTACGGGGACAACTCCCACGGTTACATCGGCGTTAACCTGCCGGTGATAGGCGAGCAGGTTGCGATAGTCCATCTTGTAGATGTGGTCACCGGCAAGTATCAGTACGGTGTCAGCACCGTGCCTCTCTATGAAACTAAGGTTCTGGTATACGGCATCGGCAGTGCCTTTATAGGAGCCGGCCTGTGGTTCCAGAATCGCAATGTCTTTAATACTGGTGTTGGTTGAATACCAGTCCCTGAGGTAGCTTGCCATCTGGGAACGCTGGTAGTCAGTCAGGACGGCAATATCGCTTATCCGAGAATGGATGCAGTTGCTCAGGCTGAAGTCAATGACCCGGAACCTGCCGGCAAAAGGCAGGGCGGGTTTGGGTCTCCCGTGACACATAATGTCCATTCTCTTGCCTCGCCCACCGGCAAGGACCATGGCTAGCACTTTGCCCACCGGCGTTGCCTCCTTTCGGACTTTGCTGTAATACGCTTCGGCTTGCCTCCGGTTGTTGTACCATCAAAGGGCGCGGTAGAGGCGGCACGGTTCGGACGAGCCGCAGTCATGGTATATCCTGTTATCCTGCTGGTAGAACTTGACGGTTGGCATCAGTCTGTCACGGCTAAACCAAAGAGTCTCCAGTGTTTTACATTTCGGGCAGAAGGCTACCATCTCGGTATTCCCTGCTTCGGTGTCCCCTGGAGCCGTTTCAGCGGCTGGTGGTGTCTGCTGTTTGACCAATACTGGAGCCATGGCATCTTCTCCAATAGAAACTGGACAATGACATTGACATTGTAGAAGGCAGACAATGGAAAAGTTATAAAATGGGGGGAGAAAAAGTTACAAAATTATTACATTTTGGAAGGTGGGCCTTGACTGGCGCAGCTATCTGAAATAAAATACCCTTACTCTGTGTTATACTTAAGACCGGCAGTCATGGTCTTTCGCATAGGGAGTGTGGAATTGCCAAAGTACGAGTGCCTGGTCTGCGGTTGGGTCTATGACCCCGAGGTCGGCGACACTGCCGGTGGCATAAACCCCGGCGTACCCTTTGAACAGTTGCCGGACGGCTGGGTCTGCCCGGTCTGCGGTGCCCCCAAAGACCAGTTCAAGAAGCTGCAATAAGACCTCGTTTGTAGTCAGTATCAGGGTGTTTGACGGGTGTAGTGCCTTCAGCTAGAGAACGCTGGCGCGTGGTGTTTACCCTCTTTCCGGTCTCTTTCCTTACGGCTTTGCGGGTGTGTTACTGTAACCATACCCGCAGGAAACCGCGGGAGATGATAAAAACGGCAAGGTGGAGCAGCAGGTAGCTGGCTACTCCGAGGGCGATGGCTTTCCTAGACTTGACCGGTTCCATGTCCAGCAACTGGCTTAGACCCAGCCCGATGCCGATGCATATTGCCCCGATTGTAGGGTAGAAGTAGTAGGGGTAGCTGAGACGGTTGGTAGCCAGGCTGAGTGGCACCCAGGCAAGATAGGTTCCGGCAAACCAGCCCAGTCCGAAGCGGGCAGCGTCATCTCCCCTCCTTGCCATGAAAACCATATATACTACTGCCGGTATGATGAGAATCCAGATGGTGAGGCTGACGGGGGTACCGAGGGGCATCCTGTCAGGGAAAATTATCCATTCCCAGGGACGGCTGGCGGTAGAGTCAAAACGCGTGGCAAAAGTGATAATGCGGCTCCAGCTCAGCAGGTCCAGCGTACTCTTTAGCGGGCTTTCCCATTCCCCGGAGGCGAGGTAGTTCAGCGGGAGCATAAAGAGTAAGAAAGACACCGGCACTGCTATCACCCCGGCCACGAATCTCTTTGGACTGTCCCTTTTGATAAACAGCCAGTGCAGGATTATGGCTATTAAAGCCAGACCGCCGGTTAGCTTCGCCAGGGCACTCAGCGCTATTGCTACTCCGGAGAGCAGGTACCTCTGGTGCAAATAGAGCAGGAAGCCTGCCATCATGAGGGTCAGCATGAAAACATCAAGCAGTGCCAGGCTTGACATGACAAAACTCATGCTCTCCATGGTGAAGAGTAAAGTCGCCAGGAACGCGGCTCTCCCGGGCATGAGCTTTAAGCAAATAAAGTAGAACAGAACGATGGCTATCGTTCCAAAAATCACCGGGAAGAAGCGCCAGCCCACCGGGCTATCACCGAATACGAGTATGCCGGAGACTATCAGGAGCTTGCCCAGGGGAGGGTGCTCGGGGTTGGTGTCGCCGGTGCCGCTGACTATTGACCGGGCGGCATCTACGTAAGCCGGTTCGTCAAAGATGGGCTCGCTGTTCACGGTGATGGTGCTGAAGTGCAGCGCCAGCGTGATTATTACCAGTATAAATATACCGAGGTGCTGCCAGCGCAGCACCTTCCGAGCGGGAAAAGGCGGGATGCCGCTTGCCCGATTATGCCCAGGGCTGCAACGGGAGGGGGGAGAGGCCGACCCGTAGCTAAATATAAGTTTCACCCTGGTCTCCCCTGGCAGAGCCCGCCGTTCTCTCATTATTAATTATTCTGCTGGTTAGTCTCACGGGGGAGGAGAGAGTAACATCCTCCCCTGCCTTTGCTAACCTAATTTACTCTCGTAATAGCTTGGCTTCGTTTATCTTTTTAGCGCCATGGGTCTATTGGATATAGTGTGGGGCGAGCTGAGTAACCTGTGTTGGATGCGCCTCCAACTACCCAGCATAGCTCATCGGCAAAACCATTGCTCACAATAATGCAGGTGTCAGGTTTAGGGCCTAAAGCATGGTGTTGGTGGCTATCAGGCAAATCTATATATGGTATGCCTGTTATTGGGTCTTCTTTTAAGCCGCCGCCTGTTTGAAAGTCATACCAACCATATTTTTCAAACTCACCCTGCGTAATATAGTAGGTATCATATATCCACTGCGCTACAGCTGCTTTGGTCGTGAAGCCGTAGTCATACAGGCTCTTGGCCATATTGGGATGCATGATAAGACTAATACCACCAACGTGGAAAGGTATAACCTTAGGCAAAATGGCTGCCAGGAAGTTGTGTGGGCCAGGGATACCCTCTACTCCTAAATATCGAGCTATGCCTCCATAGCCTTCACCAATAAGACCACGGAAGGATGACGGGGCATTTCCAAATTCTACCAATGCCCAGTAGTTAGGGTGCCCATATTTCCCGAGTACACTTTCGGTCTTTTTGTAGCCATCCTCCACTCCAAGTGTCACCCAGCCTGTGGGCATCCCTTCCTCATCCTCGGCAAAAGCAACACGGTTCATGCTACCAGAATCGGTGCGGACGGCGCCCGTTAGGCATTGGCCGAAGTTGACTGTCATTAAGGCTGCGCTCCGGACGATAGTCATATTGGCAGGGTTGCCAACATCAAGGGCATTCTGTCCGGCATTCATTCCAATTTCCTTTGCGATGGGGCCACTGACTACGAAATAGTAACCATAGGGACCACTAGTACCAGGACAATTGGTGGAGCCGCCACCACTGGTGGCGACAGCCAGCACCACTGGTAAATACTCCGGCTTGCAGCCAGCCATCACGGCGACAACAGCCACTCCCTCTACGGTAGCCTTATAAGCCCCAGCGTAGGTTACTGGCGTAGTGCCCTTGACAATCTGCCCGGTCGTTGCATCACGAGTATATCTGAATATCTCCTCTTCTGGTGAATGGCTGGTGCCGGTAAGCATCTCGCTTACCTTTTCCTCGGTTGGGATGATTATCGGCAAGCCGTCGGTATACTTAGCTATGGGACAGTTGCGGCAATTAGCCACCGGGGTCGTCTGCTGGAAGAACTCCTGGGCATCATCCAGAGTGCCCTCAAAGAGTATCCTTGCCGGTGGTGGAGGGACATACAGACCGCTTTCCTTTTCCTTGTCGGTCAGTGGAGTAGTGACCGCCTCAATAGCCGCGTCAAGAAACTCGTTTACTCGTTCTTCACCGCTACCGACGCGGGGAACGTCTACCCAGCGGATATTGGGAACGCCGTTGATAAGAGCGGTATTACGAGCAAAGCTTATCTGGTCAGCAAATCCGAGGGCTACTGCGGGGACACCGCCTTTCTCACAGGCTGCTACGTACCGTGCCACGGTAGCTGTAGCACCTCCTCACCAGCCAATACCTCGTAATACAACATCAACCTTATCCAGTATGTTCGGGTCCTCCGGCTCTCTGGTGCTTGTGGATGCCGCACCTTTCCCTGGTACGCTCGGACCAAAGTCACTCCGGTCATAATAGATGATTGTACTGCCCGGATATTCTTCTTTGATGATCTCGTACAGGGCGGGCATGATGACAGGGTCTGCCTCGCCTTGACAGACGTATATGGTCTTGCCTTGTAAGGAATCCGGGCGTGGTGCTAGCCCAACTGTCTCAACTGGTATAAATATGCCCTGCGGGTTTAGCGCCCGGTATGTATCACCCCCACCCCCTCCCCCTCCCCCTCCATTACACCCGGACACCACCATGGTCAGAACAAGGGCGATACTGGCAGCTAACAAAATTAAGTTCTTTTTCACCTCATTTCTCCTGATTATTATTTATTGCATCTTTGTAGTAGTGCTGCTATGTCATATCTCACCCTCCTTCGTACGGTAATATAAAGAGGCTCAGATATACCTGCATTTAGATATGCCTGAGCTTCTTACCGGTCTGACCTATCTCACAGATTAGTCCGTTTAAGAACAATCTGTTCACCTCTCACCATAAATAGGTCTATTCTATATTAAATCAAGCGCCTGATTTTCCCTTGTTTCCCTCACGCCCCTATCTAGTATGCCGCCAAATGATGACTTATATTACTATCCGGCTGATAGCTGTTGACTTTGACAGCCTTATTATACCACCTCTTGTCAAGGCTCTCTCAGGGTTATCTGGGGAGAATCTCTGCCGTTTTTTAGATTCCCCCGGGAGGAGCTGGTCCTGGGTCTTGTGCGGAGCCGTGCTTCTCGCCTGGCTTGCGCCTCCTGGTTGCGGCGTTTGCCCTCGTCCGTGTCCAGAATGAGGGGTGGTACCGGTGTTGGCTTGCCATTCTTGTCCAGGGCGACATAGGTGAGAAATGCCAGAGCCGTATGCTGGGTCTTGCCGGTCAGCGGGTTCTCTGATTCTACTTGTACCTCAACCTCCATTGATGACCTGCCGACAAGGTTTAGGCAGGCTTTAAGAGTGACCATGTCCCCGATATACACGGGATGCAGGAAGTCTATGCGGTCAACGGAAGCGGTCACGATATTGGTCCTGGCGTGACGGTAGGCAACTACCGCGCCAGCTTCGTCTATAAGACGCATTATTACGCCGCCCTGCACGTTGCCGGCTGTATTTGTGTCCTGGGGGCTCATTATCCGCAGCATAGTGGAGGTGCTTTCGCTGATTTTCTTCCCTTCCATGTGTCTCCTTTCTCGTTGCCGGGCGGGCGCATTACAGGGGAAAACCCGGCAGTTGTGCTGCCGGTAATGCAGACACATTATAGCATATGGCTCCCGGGAATTAATATGAGCGGACAGAGATGTTAGTGAGCCAGCAGCCGGCGGCAGGCATCAGGTATTACACTGGTTACTTGTTTCCTGCCGTGAAGCCACACAGAGATTCCAGCATTTCTCCATAATTACTCCATATTGCTGTTTTATTATTAGTTGTAGGGATAAAGAAAGCTCGGAAAAAGGTAGAAAGGAGGTGCTGAAATGAGAGGAAAAGCCAGACTGTTGGCGATTGTCTTGGCGGTGATTGCTCTGCTGGTGGTCTCTGCGACCGGAGTGGCTCTGGCTGCGGGTCCTGCCGAGTCCGCTGACCTGACGCAGGCCCAGTCAAGAGACCAGGACTGCGTATGTGCTAATGAGTGCACACAGGAGCAGCTCAGGGTCAGGGATGGCGACTGTGATTGCGATTGCGAGTGTGAGCGTGCGCAGGAGCAACTCAGGAATCAGGAGTGCGCCGGAACCTGCCAGTGCGACCAGGAGCAGCTAAGGCAGCAGGAACAGCTGAGAGAAGGCAACTGCGCCGGTGCCAATCCAGGGGCGGGTAATGGCTACGGGCAGCCGGAGGCAGGCACCGGTGCTGGCGACATGCACCGGTATGGACGGGGAAGCTAACCGTACCGTACTTCAGGGTGCGGATTGAGAGAGGTGGGCTTGTTCTGCCTCTCTCAATCCGTCTTGAGGGCTTGATTGCCAATTCCATCACATTCTAGCATAATATGAATTGAGACTGCGGAAGAGGTAGGCTCTGTATGCCGGTAAACACGATACTTGTTGTTGATGACGAGAAGAAAATAGTTGATATTGTGAGGGCTTATCTGGAACGAGACGGGTACCGGGTGCTGGTGGCTTATGATGGCAGGTCAGCCCTGGAGATTAGCAGGAAACAGTCCCCGGACCTCATTATTCTTGACCTAATGCTCCCCGAGGTGTCAGGGTGGGATGTCTGCCGGGCTGTACGCAAGGAGTCAAATGTCCCTATCATCATGCTCACCGCCAGGGAGGAGACGGCCGACAAAATCGTGGGGCTTGAGCTCGGAGCGGATGATTATGTTACCAAGCCTTTTGACCCCAAGGAGCTGGTATCAAGGGTCAAGGCGGTGCTGAGGCGAGTTCAGTCCATGGATGTTCCTCAGGTTCTGAGGGTTGTTGACCTGGTCATTGATGTGGAGAAGCGGCAGTTGAGCCGGGGCGGCGGGCCTGTCTCCTTGACCCCTCTGGAGTTTGAGCTTCTCCGGGTGCTGGCGGAAAGGCCCGGCAGGGTCTACAGCCGGATGGAGCTGCTGGATAGGATTCAGGGTGATGCCTACGAGGGCTACGAGCGTACCATTGACAGCCATATAAAGAACCTGCGGAAAAAGATTGAGCCGGACCCGGAACATCCGCAGTACATAATCACCGTCTACGGCATAGGTTATAAACTGGAGGAAAAGCCGGGTGCGTAGCCTGTCCTGGAAGCTGGTTGCGGCGCTGTTGCTGGTAGCAGTAGTTGCTATCGGTATAACGGCGTACCTGGTGAACGTGAGCACCGACCGGGAGTTTCGCCAGTACGTGGCTCACCAGGGGATGTATGGTCAGGATGGGGGAGCCGGACAGGGGAATATGGGAGGGCAGGGGGGCACCGGCGGTCCCGGGCTTGGGGCAGCCGAAGAGGGCTTTCTGAGCCGGGTCAACGCCTCCCTGTGGTTTGCCGGCCTGGCAGCTGCTGCAGTAGCCTTGCTGCTGGGTCTGATACTTGCCCGCCAGCTTATGCTGCCGGTCCGTGCTCTTACCAGGGGTGCCCGGCAGATAGCCGGGGGTGCCCTCCATTACCGGGTAAAGGTGCGCTCGCATGACGAGCTGGGTCAGCTGGCGCAGACGTTCAACTCAATGGCAGCCGACCTGGAGAAGAATGAACAGGCGCGCCGCCGGCTTACCGCTGATATAGCTCACGAGTTACGGACGCCGCTTACTGTTATAGAAGGCACCGTGGACGGTATGCTTGACGGCGTCTTTGTGCCCGACCGTGAACACCTGGGTTCAATAAAGGAGCAGTCTGCGCTCCTTACCCGGCTGATTAGTGACCTGCGCG
>CAYUBP010000032.1:0-9484 GCA_964443115.1 uncultured Dehalococcoidales bacterium
CACCCTATCCTACACTCTTTCCCTACACGACGCTCTTCCGATCTCCTGGGGAATCTCTGGTAGCGGATTAGCCTGTGGCTGCGGTACAGGCTCCCGAAAAGACAGCTCTGCTCCACCTCGTGAATGAGCTGGTTGAACTCATCCTCGGGAATTTCCAGCAGGGCAGCCTGCTCCATCCGCAGAATGGGGAGCATCTGCTGGGCAGCTATTTGTTCCATACGCTGGCTAATCATCTGTATAATTATTGTGCTACTTTTATTGATAAATGTAAATATATTTTACATTATGGATGGCTATGATACGGTTGCCAGTTCGTCCATCACCATGCCGGTAACCACCGGAACGGTGTGCTCAACCTCAGGGGTACACTCCTCGGTGAATGAGTTTACGTTTTCCACCTCAACGGCGAAGATAGTAATCTCGCGGGGCAGAGCCAGCCCCAGCCGTTTTCCAAGCTCAATGGCGGTGGCGAAGTTCACGTCATGGGGGGAGGTGGCATGGCGGGTGGAGCTAAAGGCTTGCGGCTCCAGGCGGTAGACATCTCCGGTCTTTCCCCCCTCGGTCTGGATAGCGTCAATGATGATGGCTCTATCGTAGCCGGTCAGCAGGTCGAGCAGCCCCAGACCGGAGGCGCTAGTCTCAGCCACGGTTATATCCGGACGGTCAAGCTTACCTTTAAGCTCCTCAGCGATGCGGAAGCCGATGCCGTCATCACCGCGGATGGGGTTACCCAGACCCAGAATCAGTGTTCTCATTGTCCACCCCGAGCCTCTATAGAGGGACTATTTGCGGCTTAGCCTCTCTGCCACCTCCCCGCGGCTGTTGTAGATGACCACCTCCATGGGCATCTGCCCGGGGAGGGCGTGGGTGGCGCAAGCCATGCACGGGTCGTAGGCTCTAAACGCCATCTCAACCATGTTCAGCAGCCCTTCGGATACAGCCTGTCCCTTCTTGATTAGCCCCTGGGCTGCCTTCTTGATTGACATATTCATCGCCGGGTAGTTGTGCGCCGTGGCTACAATCAGGTTTACCTTCTGGACAATGCCCCGGTCATCGGTCTTGTAGTGGTGGATGAGGGTGCCCCGCGGCGCCTCCACTATACCCACTCCCTCGTCAGGGGTGGCAGTAGGAATTGTCCTGACATTGGGGCTGGTAATCTCGCTGTCCTGGCAGAGCTCCAGCAGCCGCTCGGCGGCGTATAGTATCTCTATCAGCCGTGCCCAGTGGAATGCCAGCGTGGCATGGACCGGCTTGCCGCCCAGGGTGCTGTACAGCCTCTCGTACTCGGCTTGAGCCAGGGGTGTTGCCATGCCGTCGGCGGCGTTAAGGCGGGCAAGCGGGCTCACCCGGTAAACCCCGCTGTCTTTGCCCTCGGTGAACCCCTTCCAGCCGACATTCTTCAGGAAGGGGAATTTCAGGTATGTCCATGGCTCAATATGCTCGGCGACGTAGTCCAGGTATTGGGCTGGTTTGAATTTGATAAACTCCCTGCCCTCGGGGTCAACGACACGGACGTCGCCATCGTAGAAGTTTACCTTGTTGTTGGCGTCCACCAGGCCCATGTAGTAGCTCTTCATCGTGTAGATGTTGCCGAGAATGAGGTCCAGATATGTCTTGTTCGCCAGCACCACGTCATCAAACAGCTTCAGGCTGAACCTGGCGAACTCAACCATGGACTTAGCCTTTTCCTCAAAGTCCTTGCGTTCTTCCTCGGTGATGGGCTTGCTCATCCCCCCCGGCAGACCGCATACCGGATGGGTCGCCTTGCCGCCGATGACGGCTTGAATATCCTGGGCGTAAGCCCGGTGTTTTATCACCTCGCCGCCGATTTCCAGCCCGACCTTTGCTACCACCCCTAAGATGTTTCTCGTTGCCGGGTCGCTGGTGGGCCCCATGACAAAGTCGGGGGCAGCCAGGGCGTAGAAATGGGCGATGTGGGAGTGGCACATATGGGCGCAGTAGAACAACTCCCGGAGCTTTTTGCCGGCGGACGGCGGGTCTACTTTATATACGGCGTCAGTGGCCTTGCACGAGGCCATGTGATGTGCCCCCGGTCACACGCCGCAGATTCTGGGGACGATGCGCGGCACCTCCTCAACCGGTCTCCCCTCGCAGAACTTCTCAAAACCGCGGAGCTCCGGTATCTGGAAATAGGTGTTGGCGACGTCTCCTTCGTCGTTTAAAAAAATCTCTATCTTGCCGTGTCCCTCAAGCCTGGTGATGGGGTCAATACTAACCTTTTGCATTCTGTGCTCCCCCCTGCGGCTGCTGCCGCCGTTTTCCCTTGAGTATAGAGTCCGCCAGCCCGAAGCGGTAGAAAGTTCCGGCGGGGTCAACTATCTCGTCCAGCATCTGAGCGACCTCCTGCTCGCTGTTGCCCTCGTAGATGGAGGCGATGGCGCTGACCAGCTTTGCTCCCTGGTCAATAACCCCGGGCGGCGGCCCGAAGCAGCCCCGGCAGGGCATGTTCGCCATGATGCACCGCAGCCCGCAGCCGCCACGGGTTGCCGGGCCGCAGCAGATTATTCCCTGCTCCAGCAGGCACTTCTTGGGGTCAGGGATAATCTCATGGGGACGGAAGATTCTGCTTATCTTCTTTTCCTCTTTTATCCGTTCGCACTCGTCACACAGTGTCTTGTCCGAGGCTATCATTGAGCCCACCGGCGGTAGCTCGCCGGCGGCGAAGAGGGCTACCAGCTTCAGAATGATGTCCACTGGCGGCGGGCAGCCGGGGACAAAGTACTCCACCGGCACTACCTGAGCCAGGGTTCGCACCGTATCAAAGAAGTCGGGCAGCTCCAGTTCCCCCTCGGGAACTATGGTCACTGTCTGGGGGAAGACCCGGTCGGTGTTGGCATTAGATGGCGCTTCAATATAGACCCGCTCCAGGATGTCCTCCCGCTCCTTGAGGTTGGCCAGCGCCGGTATCCCGCCAAAGCAGGCGCAGGCGCCGAAGGAGACCATCACGTTGGACTTGTCCCGCAGCAGCAGGGCAATCCTCTCCTGCTCCGAGTTCCTGACCGCGCCGTTGAACAGGCACAGGTCAATGCTTTTGTCTGGCATGGATTCAACATGGTGGTATTTGAAATCGGTGGCGATGGGCCAGAACACGATATCGGCGATAGCGGCAATATCCAGTATCTTCTCGTTAGTATCAAGGACAGCCACGTCGCAGCCGCCGCAGCTGGCTGCCCAGTACAGAGCTACTTTTGGTTTAGCCATTCTTGCCTCCGTTTACGCCGCGGAAAGGGCCCAGCTCACGGATTTGCTCCGTCATCTCGTTGACGATACCGGCAAAGCGGTCTCCTTCCGAGGCTGATACCCATTCCAGCCGGACTCTCTCCTCTTCAATGCCGAGCTGAGAGAGCATCTTCTTGAGCAGCGACATCCTCCGTGCCGTCTTCATATTACCTTCCAGGTAATGACATTCGCCGGGGTGTCAGCCGCAGACCAGGACGCCGTCCGCCCCCTTCTCAAAGGCTTTGAGGATGAAGGTGGGGTCCACCCTGCCGCTGCACATTACCCGCACTATCCTGACGTTGGGAGAGTACTTCTTCCGGGAGGTGCCGGCAAGGTCAGCGCCGGCATAGGAACACCAGTTGCAGGAAATGCCCAGGATCTTTGGTTCAAAGCTCATACTAGCACCCCCTCAATCTCGGCTATAATCTGGTCAGTGGTGAAGTGTCTGCCGGAGATAGCACCGCTGGGGCAGGCTGCCACGCAGACGCCGCACCCCTTGCAGACGGCTTCATTGATACGTGATACCTTCTTATCGTCGTCAAAAGAGATAGCCTTGAAAGGACAGAGCTCGATGCAGACCTTGCAGCCGGCGCAGTGCTCCTCGTCAACGATGGCGGTGGCGGCTTCAATCTCAACCTTGCCCCTGCTGATGTATGCCAGCGCCCGGGCGGCCGCCGCTGATGCCTGAGCCACGGTGTCGGGTATATCCTTGGGGCTCTGGCAGCAGCCGACAACGAAGATGCCGTCGGTCATGGTAGCCACCGGGTCAAGCTTGGGGTGCTTCTCCAGGAAGAAGCCGTCCGCCTTGCGGCTCAGGGAGAACGTCCGAGCTACGCGCTCAATATCGGCAGCCGGCTCCAGGGCACAGCTCAGGACAACCATGTCCACCGGCAGGCGCCGCTTGCGGCGGACAAGGGTGTCCTCTACCAGTACCATCAGCTTGCCTTTCTCCTCTGGCCTCTCCGGGATATTGGTTATCTCACCGGCGCGCCCGCGCACGAAGTTGACCCCTTCCTCCTGGAGCCGCTCGTAAAACTCCTCGTAGCCGGAGCCGGCGCACCGCATGTCAATATATAGCTGGTAGACCTGTGCCCCGGGCACCTTCTCTCTCAGCAGGTGGGCGTATTTGAGCGAGTACATGCAGCAGACCCGGGAGCAGTACTCGTGGTAGTTCTTGTCCCGGCTGCCCACGCAGTGCAGGATGGCAATGCTTTCTGGCTTCTTCCCGTTAGCCAGTAGAATCTCGCCGCTGGTGGGCCCGGAGGCGTTGGACATCCGCTCAAACTGGAGACCCGTGATGACGTTATCATAGTGCCCGTAGCCGTACTGCTGGATTTGGGACGGGTCAAACTGCTGGAAGCCGGTGGCAACAATGATGGCGCCAACATCAACCTCGGTCACAGTGTCCTCCATCTCGTGACTGATGGCACCGGCGTCGCATGCCTTGAGGCACTCCAGGCATTCGGAGCAGGCGGCGCATTCCAGGCAGCGTTTCGCCTCCTCAATTGCTGCCTGTTCGTCAAAACCGAGCTCAACCTCGGCAAAGGAGCCGGTTCGCTTGCTGACGTCCAGCGTGGGCATGGCGGCTCTGGACTTCTTTGACCTGCCTTCTTTGGAGACATCTTTAACCCGCGTAATCTTCTTCGGTCTCCCCTGGCGCAGGTCAGTCCCGCTGATATAGCGGTCAATGCTCTCCGCCGCTTCCTTGCCGGCGATGATAGCCGCAATGACATCGGAGGGACCGGCGACCACGTCGCCGCCGGCGAAGACGCCGGATATATTGGTCTCCAGCGTGACCGGGTCGACGGAGATGGTTCCCCAGCTGGTGTAGGTCAGGTCTTTGGGCAGCCTGTCTTTGTCAATCCCCTGCCCGATGGCGATAATCACGTTGTCAGCATCTATGTTAAATTCGGAGCCGGTAATGGGCACGGGGCGCCGCCGGCCGCTGGCGTCAGGCTCACCCAGCTGCATGCGGATGCACTGGATACCGAGTTTGCCGTCCTGGCTGGTAATCCTGGTCGGCGCCGCCAGTATGTGCAGCATTATGCCCTCGCGTTCGGCTTCGTCTATCTCGGATGCCGCCGCCGGCATCTCCGCCCGGGAGCGGCGATAGATAATGGAGACATCTCTCGCGCCGAGGCGCCAGGCGGTCCTGGCGGCGTCAATGGCAGCGTTACCGCCGCCGATAACCGCCACCTGGTTGCCCAGGGTGACCTTGTCTCCGGCGTTAGCCCGCTTCAGGAAGTCCAGGGCGTGGATGACTCCCTTGTTATCCTCACCGGGGATGCCCATCTTCTGGCTTATCCAGGCGCCGGTGGCAAGGAATACTGACTTATATCCATCGTCAAATAGCTGCCCCAGGTTCTGTACCGGCGTGCCGGTCTTTATCTCTACCCCGCAGTCCCGGATGTTCTCAATCTCGCTGTCCAGCACCTTCTTGGGCAGCCGGTATTCGGGGATGCCGTAGCGCAGGAGGCCGCCAGCCATGGGCATGGCTTCAAATACCGTCACCGGGTATCCCTTCCTGACCAGGTCATAGGCGCAGGCAAGGCCGGCTGGCCCCGAGCCAACGACAGCCGCCCTGTCGTGCCTGGTCAGCTTGATACGGGCTACTTTTTCCCGCCCCACCTTCAGCTCATAATCGGCGACGAAACGCTTGAGTGCCCTGATGGACATGGGCTCGTCCACCGTTCCCCGCTCGCAATCTATCTCGCAGGGGTGGTTGCATACCCTGCCGCAGACGCCGGCGAAGGGCATGGTGCGGCGCACTACGTCCAGGGCTTCCCGGAACTTGCCCTGGGAGATAAGGGCGATATAGCCCTGGGCATTGACCCCGGCGGGGCAGGCAATCCGGCACGGCGGATAGCCCCGCTTGTCAATAACCGACTTGTTGGGCACTGCCTGGGGGAAGGGGATATAGATGGCGTGGCGCTGGCTCAAGCCCTCGTCAAACTCATTTTCCAGCTCAACCGGGCATACCTTGGAGCACTCACCGCAGCCGGTGCACTTGTCTTCAATGACATATCTTGCCTTCTTCCTGATTTTCGCCTTGAAATTGCCGATATAGCCAGATACCTCCTCCACCTCGCTGTAGCTCATCAGCTTGATATTGGGGTGCTGACCGACAGTGGTCATCTTCGGGGTGAGGATGCAGGCGGCACAGTCCAGCGTGGGGAAGGTCTTATCAAACTGAGCCATGTGCCCGCCGATGCTGGGCTGCTTTTCCGCGAGGTAGACCTGGTGCCCGGATTCAGCAATCTCCAGCGCCGCCTGGATACCGGCGATGCCCCCACCCACCACCAGAACGTTGGGATTGACCGGCACCTCTTTGGTCTCCAGTGGCTCGTGGTAGTAGACGCGCCTTACAGCGGCGCTGACCAGGGCTTTCGCCTTCTCGGTCGCCATGTCCCGGTCTTCATGCACCCAGGAGCAGTGCTCCCGGATGTTAGCCATCTCAAACAGGTACTGGTTCAGCCCGGCATCCTGGCAGACGCGGCGGAACGTCGGCTCGTGCATCCTCGGCGAGCACGAGGCGACCACCACCCGGTTGATGCGCTGCTCCCTGATGTCCTGCTTGATAAGATTCTGACCTGGCTCGGAGCACATGTACTTGTAGTCGCGGGCGACGACTACCGAGCCCAAGCTGCGGGCGAATTCAGCCACCCTGTCCACGTCAACCGTTCCGGCTATATTGGAACCGCAGTGGCAGACATAAACACCAATCCGTCGCTCCATTTTCCGCTCCTTAGAGGTACTTTGCCAGAGCCCTTCTGGCAGGGACGATATTTGTTCTGAGGTCCAGCTCTTTCTCTTCGAGCCCCAGGGCTAAGCCCATGAGCTGGGTAAAGAAAAGGACGGGCAGGTTGAAGTTTGCCTTGGCTCTCTTGCTTGCCCGGCTCTGATAGGCATCCAGGTTGGTCTGGCACAGGGGGCAGACCGTTACTAGACACTCGGCACCGCTAGCTTTCGCTGACTCCAGGAGCTTGCCCATGAGGTCCAGCGCCAGCTCTTCCTCGGATATAATCAGCGACCCGCCGCAGCAGCGGCTCTTGAGGGGGAAGGGAACCGGCTCGGCGCCCAGAGCCGCCACCAGCTTGTCCAGGGACTCCGGGTATTCCGGGTGGTCAAAGCCGAACCTGGGGCGGACTATCTGGCAGCCATAGTAGGGGGCTACTTTGAGTCCGTCCAGGCTGTTTTTCACCTTAAACCTGATGGCATCATAGCCGATATCGTTTACCATCACGTCAAGAAGGTGGCGGACTTTCACCGTCCCCCCGTAGCTAAGGTGAGCCGCCGCCAGTGCCTCATTCACCTCGGCTTTGACCTTGGGGTACTCCTTAAGATA
Organism: uncultured Dehalococcoidales bacterium; assembly: GCA_964443115.1. Lineage (GTDB taxonomy): Bacteria > Chloroflexota > Dehalococcoidia > Dehalococcoidales > W111 > CAYUBP01. The sequence goes on from CAYUBP010000032.1 coordinate 7,586, forward strand.
GGAGTTCGTCCGGTTCAGGGTAACGTAGCAGGAGCTGCACGGCGTTACCATGTCAAGCCCCCTCTTTTCCGCCAGGGCAAGATTGCGGGCGGAGAGGCAGAGCGAAGCCATCTCATCAACCGAGCTGTAGGGAGTGGAGCCGCAGCAGTTCCAGTCATCAAGCTCGGCTAACTCCATATCCAGGGCTTTAGCCACTGCCAGGGTTGACTTTCCGTACGCCTTGGCGCCGCCGTCGGCGGTGGAACAGCCGGGATAGTAGGTATAGTATTTCAAGATGCACCTCCAATAGATTCAGCCTTATCTAATACGGCTTTGAGCTGTTTATTTCCCTGGGATGTCAGCCCTTTCGTCCGGAGCGACAGGCGCCCGTGAGTCAGCAGCTTCAGCGCCAGCGGAATCATGCCGATGGCTCTTAGCGGATTGGTCCGTAGGTAGTACCGCGTCATGAACCAGAGCTCGGGAAGCCTGCCGGTGGTGCGGACGAAGTGGTTGAAGTTTCTGTACATCTCGGGTGTGCTGGTTTGCCCGGGGCTTAAGTGTTCGCGGGCTGCCAGGCTCTCCAGCGCATGCATAACATCGGTCTGCTTGATTCCCCTCGGGCAGCGCACGGTACACAGGTAGCAGGACAGGCAGTACCACATGGCGTTGCTCCGCAGAACCTCGTCACGCATTCCTGCCCGTGCCATGGCGATGAGCTGCGCTGGCGTGTGGTCCATCCTGTCGGCGTTGGGGCAGGAAGCAGTGCAGGTGCCGCACTGGATGCAGAGGCGGATGCTCTCGCCGCCGGGAATGGCGCTGATTTCGCCCACGAAGGTCTTGGCTCCTGTCTTCTGTTGCATAAGTCTCCCCCTGTAATTAGTCGTGACCTGTCTACGGCAGTGACGTGTGTGGTGTACCTAGAACAGAACCCGCAAAAAAGGGGGGTCTTCACCCCCCGTCAATCTGTCAAAGGTTGACTACAGCTCCTCTCATTTTTCCAGCCAGACCCTGTATGGTACCGCAAAGGCATCATCTTTTTCCAGTATTAGCTTATCATTCTGGCGGCAAAGTGTCAAATGCTGTAAGCAATTTTCTTGCCATTCTAGAGAGATATGCTAGCAAAGTCAAGGGCAGATTGCCTGTATAAATGGATTACGGCTCTCGGCACTTTAGATTAAATGTTTACCTGGTAAGTAGTAGTGGTAAAGCTTAGCCAGTGCCATTCCATGCAAAAGTTAGTCAATCCCTTTCAAATCTTAACAGGTTCTTAACATTTGAATGCTACTATGATTCAGTGCGTGAAGCAAAATTGAAACGGGGATTGGTTTGGACGTTAGCCTTGCTTGCAGGTGTGTCGTTTATACTGCTGACTTCTTGCCAGTCCGCGGCGACGCCCACTCCTGTACCCAGCTCCACTCCAAGCTCAACTCCGAGCCCAACTCCGACTATATCTCCAATAGAGACCGAGACACCCACACCCACGCCAACACTGGTGGAGCCGACACTTATCAGCATCTGGGGCAGCTCCGGCAGCGATGTCTTCGCCGTAGGCTATAGCGGCACCATCGTTCACTATGACGGCAACAGCTGGAGCTCCATGGCCAGCGGTACCATAAATGCTGTCGTTGGTATCTGGGGCAGCTCCGGCAGTGATGTTTTTGCCGTGGGTAGTGTTGGCACCATCCTCCACTATGACGGTGGCAGCTGGAGGTCCATGACAAGCGGGACTACAAATGCTGTCGTTGGTATCTGGGGCAGCTCGGGCAGCGATGTCTTCGCCGTGGGTTTTTGCGGCACCATCCTCCACTATGACGGTGGCAGTTGGAGTTCCATGACTAGCGGCACTACAAACCATCTAATCGGTATCTGGGGCAGCTCGGGCAGCGATGTCTTCGCCGTGGGTGATAGCGGCACCATCCT
>CAYUBP010000033.1:0-9347 GCA_964443115.1 uncultured Dehalococcoidales bacterium
AGATGGAATCTCGTGACTGGAGTTCAGACGTGTGCTCTTCCGATCTTGGCGGCGTTCAACCAGCGCTTAGCCAAGGCTTACGGCTCGCCCAATTTCTTCAATCCGGAAGGAATCTGCTTCCGCACCCGCATTCTGGCGCGTCAGATTACCTTCGGCCGCTATCCCGTAGAAGAGCCGAGTAATGCCAACTGCGTTATTCTCTGGGGACATAATCCGGATGAAAGCTACTTCCCGAACGGCAATATAATCCGCCAGAGAGTGGAAGAGGGCATGAAGCTGATAGTTATTGACGTGCGCCGTATTCCGCTGGCAAAAAAAGGCATCTATCTACAGCCGCGGCCCGGTACCGATTGCGCCATAGCCCTGGCGATGATGAACGTTATCATAGAGGAGGATATGTGGGACAAGGAATTCGTTGAGAAATGGACTTCTGGCTTCGACAAGCTGGTAGAGCATGTCAAGGACTTAACTCCGGAATGGGCTGAAGCCATCAGTGATGTGCCGGCGGCGGAAATCAGGCGTATTGCACGGATTTTTGCCAATACCGACCGTGCCTGCATCATGGAAGGAGTAGGGCACCTTAACCAGTATGCCAATGGGCTTCAGAACGAGAGGGCTTTCTCTATATTGATGACCATCACCGGAAACGTCGACAGGCCGGGCGGGTGGGTTACCTGCCCCCAGATTAGACTGGCCGACCTGCGCGTGCCGGTAGAGGAAAATAACCTTGGATACGACGAATATCCCGTGTTCCACCATTTTGGCAAACGGACTCCTCCGTACGGCTCGGCATCGATGATGACCGAGGCAATAATAACGGAAAAACCTTACCCGATAAAGGCTCTTATCAGTTCGGGCAGCAATCCGGCGATAACCTTCCCTGATACGAACCGCTTCCTTGACGCATTGAAGAACCTTGAATTATTTGTAAGCATCGACCCTATTATGACGGAAACGTCCCAGCTTGCCGATTATGCTCTCCCCGCCTGTACCTTCCTGGAGGAAACCGGCGTCGGTGGTTTCCCCTATGCTATATCGTACTGCATTCCCTATATTATGCTCCGCAAAAAAGTCATTGAACCCCTTCATGATAGCATGCCCATCTGGAAAATCTGGAGCTTGCTGGGACGCAAGATGGGCTACGGGGAGTTCTTCCCATGGGACACCGATGAGGAGGTGGTAGAACATCTGTTCTCAACATCCGGTGTCACCTTGCAGCAGCTGATTGACCATCCCGAGGGGATGTACTTCGGACAGAAGGAATACAACGTATATGAAAAAATCGGGTTTTCTACCGATAGCAAAAAAATAGAGCTATTTTCCCCGAGGATGGAAGAACTCGGCGCCTCCGGTCTCCCCACCCATGTCGAGCCGCAGCAGAGCCCGGTGGCGAACCCGGGGATGGCTAAGCGGTATCCAGAGACACTGCTCACCGGCGCCAGAAAGATTGAAAACCAGGGCGCCCAGCTGCATGATATAGACGGCTTGCGGGCCAAGGTGCCGGATGCGGAAGCGGAGATAAGCCCGGTTACCGCCAAGAAATACGGTATCGTTAACGGAGAGATGATAGGTATTGAGACTCCCCGCGGCATGATAAAGATAAGGGCAAAAGTTACCGAGGATATACGGCACGGCGTGGTGTCCATCCCCTACGGCTGGCCCGGCTCCAATGCCAATGTTCTGCTGGACGCAAAAGTAAGAGATGAGGTATCAGGCTATATAACCTTGAGAGGTAATGCCTGCCGCATCGTCAAGCTGGCTTAGAATAGAATATCGTTAACTTAAAATCGTTATACTGGAGACCGAAGGGACTGATTATGGGGAGCAGAATAGGCCCTTATTCATTTGAACAGTATTGTGAGAAAATAGTAGATTTCCACGGAGGACTTGCCCCGGGAGTGGTTATAGGTGGTTTTATGGTTGACCTTGCCACCCGGATTTTACCCATGGGTATCCTCTATGACGTGATTTGCGAGACTGCGTCCTGCCTTCCCGATGCGGTACAAATTCTGACCCCTTGCTCAATAGGCAACCAGTGGATGAAGATAATAGATGTCGGCCGCTATGCGCTGACGTGCTACGACAAAGAGACCGGAAAAGGAGTGAGGGTCCACCTTGCTCCGGAAAGGCTGGAAAGGTGGCCGGCAATCAAGGAATGGTTCCTGAAGCTGAAGCCGAAAGAGGAGCAGGACGGGCAGCGCTTGCTTTCCCAGATAGAAGAGGCCGGTACGGATATACTCGGGATTGAACAAATAAACGTAGCCGTTGAATTAATGGCAAAACGGCATAAGAAATCGGTCTCTATCTGTCCTCTCTGTAATGAGGCATACCCGTCCGATGATGGTGCTATCTGTCTAGCCTGTAAAGAAGAATGCTTGCCGTATAAGGTCCAAATTGTAAACCGGATAGGCGATGCTCCGTCTAGAGTGATTGGAGACTAAAAATATATACAGTGAGTTCTTCTAGTACTTTGAAGCGCCTATCTCCTCCATCTTGCCGGTAACAATAAAGACCACCCGCTCGCAGATGTTGGTGGCTCTGTCGGCGGCACGCTCAAGATTGTGAGCCACCCATATCAAACGGGTTGCCCGTGTAATCGTCTTCGGGTCTTCCGCCATAAAAGTAAGCAGCTCCCGGAATACCTGGTCATAGAGGTGGTCTACAAGGTCGTCTTCAGCGGCAATCCTCTTTGCGGTCTCAGCATCATGGTTTATAAAAGCGTCCAGGCTGCGGCGGAGCATCACCGCAGTCTGTTCCGCCATGCGCGGAATATCAATTAAAGGTTTAAGTGGCGGCTCATCACCAATCATGATGACAATGCGGGCAATACCCACCGCATAGTCGCCTATCCGCTCAATCTCCGTCGTAATATTGAGGATGGCTATGATTGTGCGGAGGTCGCTGGCCATGGGCTGCTGGGTGGCGATGAGCTCCACGCACTTCTCTTCAATCTCAAACCTTTTGCCATTTATCTTGTGGTCGTCGGCGATTACCTGGTGGGCAAGCTCCAGTTCCCGGTTCTTAAGAGCATCAACAGAGTGAAGGATAGCCTTACCCGCCATGCTCCCCATAGCCAGGATATCGTCCTGAATCTCCCTCAGCTTCCTGTGGAACGCTGTCCTCATTTCCATCTGTGACCCTCCTTAAAGATTTATCCGAACCGACCGGTGATATAGTCCTCAGTGCGCTTGTCTTTGGGGTTGGTGAAGACCTGAGAGGTCGCGCCGTATTCCACCAGCACTCCCGCGCGGTCTTCTTCCATCATCATGAAAGCTGCCATGTCTGATACCCGCGCCGCCTGCTGCATATTGTGGGTCACGATGATAATGGTGTATTCTTCGGCTAAAGTCCTCATCAGGTCCTCAATCTTGAGGGTGGCTACCGGGTCGAGCGCACTGCACGGCTCATCCATAAGGATGACCTCCGGCTCCACCGCCAGCACCCGGGCGATGCACAGCCGCTGCTGCTGCCCGCCGGAGAGGGACAGCCCTGACTGTCCGAGCTTGTCTTTAACTTCATCCCAGAGTGCAGCGTGGCGCAGGCTTTTTTCAACTATCTCTTCCAGTTCGGCGCGGTTTTTCACCCCGTGCCGCCTCGGCCCGAAAGCCACGTTCTCAAACACCGGCATGGGGAACGGGTTCGGTTTCTGGAATACCATACCCACCCTCTTTCTTAGCTCTACCACGTCTATTTTTGAGTCATAGACGGGGATACCGTCAAGCTCAACATTCCCTTCCACCCTGGCTCCAGGAACAAGGTCGTTCATCCGGTTGAAGAGACGGAGCAGAGAAGATTTCCCGCAGCCCGAGGGACCGATTATTGCCGTAATAGCGCAGGCGGGTATATCCAGGGTTACGTTCCTCAATGCCTGGAAGGAGCCGTAGTATAGATTCACCTTTTCTGCACCGAGCTTGGTAACACATTTCTCCGGGGCTAATATTCTACCCTGCGGAAGCGCATCATCAACTTTCATCTATCTACTCCTCTGTCGCGACCGGAACCTGATAACAGCCGCCAGAACGTCAAAAGACAGCACGACTATCAGCAGGACCAACGCTACACCCCACATCGTGGTTTTGGACATGCCGGGCACATGGGCGGCTACCGTGTAAAGATGGTAGGGCAACGCCATGAACTGCTCAAGGGGAGAACCCGGGAGCCCGGGCAGAAGAAAGGCAGCGCCGGTAACCAGAATCGGGGCGGTCTCACCGGCAGCGCGGCTCATGGCGAGTACCGCCCCAGTAATTATTCCCGGGAAAGCCTCCGGCAGAACGACATGCCTCACTGTCTGCCATTTTGTGACGCCTACAGCCAGGCTGCCCTCTCTGTATTCCCTCGGTACCGCCAGTATTGCCTCCCTTGAGGTGGTAACGACCATCGCCAGCGCCTGGCACGCCAGGGTTAAACTGGCGGCAAGCAGGGACAGGCCAAAATTAAAAGCCATCACGAACACTCCCAGCCCGAAAAGCCCGAAGACAATACTGGGAACGCCCGCCAGGTTCACAATCGCCAAATTGATAAGCCTGGTCAGCCAGTTGTCCCTGGCGTACTCGGTGAGATATATGCCAGCCATTACCCCTATGGGCAGGGCAAAGAGCAAGGTGCCGAGCATCAGGCAGAAGGTGCCAGCGATAGCCGGCAGTATACCGCCCGCCTTGCCCGCCTGCGAAGGGAACTGGGTCAGGAAGTCCCAGCTTATGGCGCCGGCGCCGTTGATAACGGTGTAGACAATGACAAACAGGACCGGCAGCACGGCAAGGGCAGTGGCTAACCCCAGGAACACGAAGGCGGTGCGCTCCGAGGCACGGCGTGTCATTTTGGCTTTGACTACCGCCAGGATAACTACCGCAATGCTCGCCAGGGCATATAAAATAAAGGCGATATATACCGAGACCGAAGTTTCTTCAGCCACTCCTGTTTACCTCGCAAACTTCCTTTTCTGCCTCTCCAGCACCTTCTCGGCTACCAAGTTAACAGCCAGGGTCATGATAAACAGAATCAGGCCGATGGCAAATAACGCCTGGTACTGCAGACCGCCGCGCACGGCGTTACCGATGCCGGAGGCAATCGCCGCCGTCATCGTCGTCATCGGGTCAGTAGGCGAAACGGGCACAGCAAGAGCGCCCCCCGCTACCATGAGCACGGTCATGGTCTCGCCGATAGCCCGCCCCACCCCCAGCATGACGGCAGCCGCAATCCCCGAGAGGGCGGACGGGATGCACACATGCCGGATTGTCTCCCACCTGGTGGCGCCCAGGGCATAGGAGGCTTCTTTGAACTCCCTGGGGACAGCGTGCAGGGCATCTTCGGAAACACTGACAATGATGGGCAGGCTCATCAGGGATAGCATTATTGCAGCGGTAAGCCCGCACAGGCCCGTGTTCAGGCCAAAGACACTCTGGACCAGCGGTGACAGCAGCATCAGCCCGATGAATCCCATCATCACCGACGGGATTCCCGCCATCAGTTCAATAACTGGCTTCACGGTTTCCCTGACCCGGGGCGGGGCTACTTCCGCCAGGTAAGCCGCACAGCCGACCCCGATAGGCACGGCTACCGCCGTGGCTATCAACGTAATCATGAGGGTTGATACGAAGAAAGGCAGGATACCGAAGGTAGGCGGCTCCGAAACGGGGTACCATTTAGTGCCGAACAGGAATTCCCACGGGGAAGAATAGGTAAATATTGGCATCCCTTCTTTAACCAGGATGGCGATGATACCCAGTAAAACAATAATGGCAAGCAGACCGGCCAGGAATATCCAGCCTTCAATAATCCTTTCGCCTAACCGCAGCCGCCGCCTCAATCCGGTATCCGAGACGGCGACTGCGCCTGTAACCTCTCGCCTCAACATGTCCCCTTGTAAACCTTAAGGCTTATCTCGCAAGCGGTACATAGCCGACTGCTGTTACTTGTTCCTGCCCTTCTGATGACAGGCAGTAGTCAATGAACGTCTTGATGACGCCGGACGGCACACCGTTGGTGTAGAAGAGGAGCGGACGGGATATTGGGTAGGTGCCGTCCAGGGCGGTGGCTACGCTGGGCAGGACTGCCGTGTCACCAGCGGTCTTCTTAATGGCTACCGGTTTTACAGCATTGGTTACATAGCCCAGACCGGCATAGAAGATGGCATTCTGGTTCCGGGCTACCTCCGATACTCCTTCCTCGGTAGAGGGTAGAAAGAGGACATTCCCCCCGTACTCCAGAGTGGTATCTTTGGTGGGTAGCTCAGCCATCTGAACCACGTGCTCCTTGAAGAAGACGTGGGTGCCGGAGTTGGTATCCCGCGCTATTACTACGATGGTAGCGTCATTGCCACCGACCTCTTTCCAGTTGGTTATCTGGCCGGTATAGATTGCCGAGAGCTGGGCGATGGCAAGTTCAGTCACCGGATTGGACGGATTCACCACTACTGAAAGGGCATCGCTGGCTACCTGAATCTCGTAGGGGTCAACGCCATTAGTGTTAGCCTGGTCTATTTCACTCTGCTTTATCAGCCTTGACGACTGGCAGATATCAGTAGTGCCGTCAATCAGCGCCGCAATGCCGGCTCCGGAGCCGGGCCCACTAACGGCTATTTTCACCTCCGGGTTCTCCCCCATGAACTCTTCAGCCCACACCGAACTCAGCGGGGTGACCGTGTTTGAGCCGATAAGCTTGATAGAGCCGGAGAGACCTCCGTTTCCCGTCCCGGCGCTGCAGCCGGCAAGGACGATAGCCAGGAGCAGCATCCCTGCAAGGGGTATGAACAGTTTCTTGATAGACATATGCGAACTATTGCCTCCTTAATTATGCTTATCTGTTCTACTCGTGTTTCTAAACGACCTCTTTGATAAACTCCGCCGCCACGTCATACCGGGTCAGTGCCTCGGGGTGCTCGGCAATTAGATGCAGGACCGCCTCAGCAGTAGCCAGGTTTGTCGCCAGCGGAACGTTATGAACATCGCAGACTCTGAGAAGCGCCGAGACATCCGGTTCGTGGGGATGGGCTGTGAGCGGGTCGCGCAGGAAAACCACCACACTTACCCCGCCGTTGGCTACCAGCGCTCCGATTTGCTGGTCGCCGCCGAGGGGCCCACTTTGTAAAAGTGTGACCGGTAGCCCGATTCTCTCCTGGATAAGTTGACCGGTACTTCGCGTGGCTATCAGGTCAACCCCAGCCAGTTTTCCTTTGTGCGCCTTAACCAGTTGCACCATATTGTCTTTCTTTGAGTCATGGGCAACCAGTGCCAGGTTTTTTCGCATATATATCACCTCCCTTCTCACCTTAATCATAGCGGGCGTAGATTAAGGCTGATTTAAGGTGATGTTAAGGGTATGTAAAATCTCTATCCTCTTCACTTTTTACACCCCGAAAAGAAGAAGCCTTAAACCGTTTTTATCCATCTATAACCAGAGTAAAAGATGGACTTTAAGCGCGGTTTAAGGCTTTGTTAAAGATTTGTTAAATCTTATGGAGGGCTATTATGGTCCGGTCTTAGAGGAATGCTGAAGCTGAATGTAGAACCCTGACCTTCTTCGCTCTGAGCCCGGATGCTGCCGCCGTGCGCCTGGATGGTATGCTTGGCAATAGCCAGCCCGAGCCCGCTGCCGCCCTTTGAGCGGGCTTTATCGGCTTTATAGAAGCGCTCAAAAACGTGGGGCAGGTCTTCCCCGGAGATGCCGGCTCCGGTGTCCGCAACGCTGGCGGTGACAGACTCACTGTCAGCACTGGTTGACACCGTTACCCTACCGCCGGGGTGGTTAAACTTGATGGCGTTATGGACGAGGTTGACAAGTACCTGCCGGATTCTCTCGCTGTCAGCCCTGACGGTGGGGATACCGGCGGGCAGGTCGGTGGCAATGGTCACCTGCTGCCTCTGCGCCAGCAGTTTCAACTGGGCAATGACCTCTTCTATCAGCGCGTTGAGATTCAGCGATGCCATCCTGAGACCGGCCTCGCCGGTCTCAATACGTGAAAGCTCGGTAAGCTCGGAGACTATCTGGTTCAGGCGGTCAACCTCACCGTCAATCCTCTCCAGGAAATCCACTGCTGCCTGTCTATCATCAATGGCGCCTTCCTGCAGGGTCTCCACCATAGCCTTGATTCCGGCCAGGGGAGTCCTGAGCTCATGGGAGATATTGCCTACCAGCTCCCGGCGCATGGTCTGCAGGCTGCGCAGCTCAGTCAGGTCCTGGAACAGCAGCAGGACGCCGGTCTGCCCGCCCTCTGCAACCGGGATGGCGATAGCCCTGAGGAACCGCCTTGAAACGGCTGATTCAAACTGGGCGGTCTGCTCCCGGTCTGTCCCAAGACACGCTTTGAGTATCTCATCTGCCTCGTGGTCATGTATCGCCTCTATCAGGGGGCTGCCTACGGCGTCCTCTTCCCGGAAGTTAAACAGCCTCTCAGAGGCAGGATTGGCTAATACTATCTTGCCCTCTTTGTCGGTCATTATAATGGCGTCGGCTATGTTCGCTAAGACTGTTGCCAGCCGGCTCTTTTCCGTGGAGACCTCTCCCAGCAGCCTGCTCAGCTTCAATGACATCTCATTAAAAGCCCGGGATAGCTGCCCGGTCTCGTCACGGCTGCGCACCGGGATTTTATGCCCCAGCTCACCGGCGGCAATTCTCTTTGACGCCTCGGTTACTTCCCTTACGGTACGGGTTGTCACCCGGGCGATAAGGCCAGCCGCCACTATTGCCAGTATAGTCGCCGCCAGCATCGCCAGGCTGATGACAAGCGTCACGCGGTTAACCGAGCTCTGTACTGTCACCAGCGGGAGCGCTACCCTGGCTACCCCCAGTACCTGCCCGTCGTTTACTACGGGCACGGCGACATACATCATCTGCTCGCCAAGCGTGGTGCTGTAACGGGTGCTTTCACCGAGACCGGAAGCCAGTGCGTCTATCACCTCGGGGCGCGTGGCGTGGTTTTCCATGTCCGGGGGGTCTTCGTGAGAGTCGCCAAGTACCTCCCCATCCAGTGCGATGATGGTGATGCGGGCGTCAACATCCTGCCCCAGCTTCTTCGCCAGGGCATCCAGGTCACTGCCCTGCCCGAGAAAAGCCGGCAGGCTGGCTTCCGCGGTAATCCTCGCTTCTTTTTCCAGATGCGAGCGCAGGTTATCAAGCTGGGAATCTCTGGCAAAGCCCGTCAGATAAGCGCCCAGAATACCCATGCTGACGGCGATGAGCACGATAAACGGTACCGCAATCCGCCATTGAATGCTGCGTAACAACTCTACCCTTCCAGCTTGTAACCCGTCCCCCTGACGGTTATCAGGTGCCTGGGACTATCGGGGTCGGCCTCTATTTTTTGCAGATCGGAAGAGCACACGTCTGAACTCCAGTCACGAGATTCCATC
>CAYUBP010000034.1:0-9323 GCA_964443115.1 uncultured Dehalococcoidales bacterium
CCACCCGTTCCCATCCCGAACACGGAAGTGAAACGCCCTAGCGCAGACGATACTGAGGGGGCGACTCCTTGTGGAAAATATGCCACTGCCAGAGGGCTTTTTGACCTTTATAACGTCCTTGCTTTATAATGAAGTTGCATGAGGCAAGAAGATGGCTAGCAGGTTCGAGAAATTCTCAGAGCGAGCCCGCAGAGTGCTCACCTTCGCCCAGGAAGAAGCCCAGCGCTTCAATCATCACCACATCGGCACCGAGCATATCCTGCTGGGTCTAATCCGGGAGGATGAGGGGGTTGCCGCCAAGGTGCTGGTTAACCTGGGTGTCGGTTTGAGCAAGGTGCGCTCGGCGGTGGAGTTTATTATTGACCGCAGCGAGAAGCCGGCGGGCGGCGAGATGGGGCTTACCCCCAGAGCCAAGCGGGTTATTGAGCTGGCGATTGACGAGGCTCGTGCCCTCGGTCATAACTATATCGGTACCGAGCACCTGCTGCTGGGGCTGCTGCGTGAGGGCGAGGGAATCGCCAACAGCGTGCTGGACAGCTTCGGCATCACCCTGGAGCGGGCACGCGCCGAGATTGTCCGCGTTATCAGCCAGGGTGCCACCCGCACTGCCCGCCCCACCCGCACCCAGAGCCGCACCCCTACCCTTGACCAGCTGGGTATTGACCTCACCGAGCTTGCCCGGGCTGATAAGCTTGACCCGGTTATCGGGCGTACCAAGGAGATTGAGCGGGTAACCCAGATACTCTCCCGTCGCACCAAGAACAACCCTGCCCTTATCGGGGAGCCGGGGGTGGGCAAGACGGCAATAGTTGAGGGCTTGGCTCACCGCATCGCCGCCGGCGATGTCCCTGAGACACTTGCCGGGAAACGCCTGGTGACCCTTGACATGCCGTCGCTCGTCGCCGGTACCAAGTACCGCGGCGAGTTTGAAGAGCGCTTAAAGAAGGTCATTGACGAGATAAAAGCCGCCGGCAACTGCGTGCTGTTTATTGATGAGTTCCACACCATAGTCGGCGCCGGCGCCGCCGAGGGAGCGGTTGATGCCGCCAATATCCTCAAGCCGTCGCTGGCGCGTGGCGAGCTCCAGTGCATCGGCGCCACCACTCTTGACGATTACCGGAAGTACATTGAACGCGACCCCGCGCTTGAGCGCCGTTTCCAGCCGGTTCTGGTGCAGGAGCCATCGGTAGAGGAAACGCTGCAAATCCTGCACGGCATCAAAGGGCGCTACGAGGAGCACCACAAGCTCACCATAAGCGACGAAGCCCTGAGTAATGCGGCAAGGCTGGCTTCCAAATACATACCGGACCGTTTCCTACCCGACAAGGCTATTGACCTTATTGATGAAGCATCATCGCGGGTAAGGATACGCTTCCGGACGATGCCACTTACTCTGAGGGAAGCCAAGCAGCTTGAGGACAGCGTGCGCAAGGAGAAGGCGGCGGCGCTCTCCACGCAGCAGTACGAGTATGCCACCGAGCTGCGCACCCGGGAGCTCCAGCTTGAAGAAAAAATCAAGCGGCTGGAGGAGGAGTGGCAGACAGAGCAGGAACAGCAGAAGCCGGTAGTCACTGCCCAGGACATCGCCGAGGTGGTCAGCATGTGGACGGGCATCCCTGTCGTCCAGCTCGCCGAAGAGGAGACCAGCCGCCTGCTTCACATGGAGGAGGCGCTCCACAAACGCATCATCGGCCAGGACGAGGCGATAAATGTTATCTCCAAGGCAGTAAGGCGAGCCCGGGCCGGGCTAAAAGACCCGAGGCATCCCATCGGCAATTTCATCTTCCTGGGCCCCACCGGCGTGGGCAAGACGGAGCTGGTCAGGACTCTGGCTGAGTTCATGTTCGGCAGCGAGGATGCCCTCATCCGGCTTGACATGTCCGAGTTTATGGAGAGGCATACTGTCGCCCGGCTGGTCGGTGCGCCGCCGGGATATGTCGGCTATGACGAAGGCGGACAGCTAACCGAGGCAGTCAGGCGCAAGTCATACTGCGCCATACTCCTTGACGAGATTGAAAAGGCCCACCCTGACGTCTTCAACATACTGTTACAGATATTTGATGACGGGCATCTCACCGATGCCAAGGGACGACGGGTTGACTTCCGAAATGCCATAATTATCATGACCAGCAACGTGGGTGCCGAGCTTATCCGGAAGGGCAGCAACATCGGTTTTGCAGTCCACAGTGACGAAGACAAGAACCGCCAGGACAGCTACGAGCGGATGAAGGACAAGCTGCTGGGCGAGCTGAAGAAGACCTTCCGCCCCGAGTTCCTTAACCGTATTGATGGGGTGATTGTCTTCCACCCGCTGACCAAAGAGCACATCCGGGAGATTGTTGACCTGATGCTGAAGACAGTAGCCCAGCAACTGGTAGAGAAGGAGATAAAGCTGGAAGTAACCGACGCCGCCAAGGACTTCCTGGGCGAGAAGGGGTACGATGAGGTCTTCGGTGCCCGCCCACTGCGCCGGGTAATCCAGAATATAGTTGAGGACAAGCTATCGGAAGACTTGCTCCGCGGCAGGTTCAAGGCAGGCGATACGGCGATTGTTGACCTGGAAGACGGAGAGATTGTGGTGCACCCGGCCGCAGTAGGCGCTTTGCTGGGCAACGGCAAGTCCTAGACTGGTATGGCTAAAATAGACCATATTTTCATATAATAGAGGGCGGAAAGTTCTTTACATCATAACCGCCCTTTATTGTGTCCGGCCGGGACTATCCCGCCACCAGCGGCAGACCCGGCAACAAAAAACAAGCAGTAAAGAAAGGAGAGACGAAGTTGGCACAAGAACAGGTTGAATTCCCTATAACCGGAAAGGTAACCAGCATAGGGGTTAAAGAGGGGGATGCGATAGCAGAAGGGGACGTAATCTGCTTTCTGGAATCAATGAAGATGGAAAACCCCATACTGGCTCCTGTATCGGGGAAAGTAGCTAAGATAGCCTGCTCCTCCGGTCAGGTGGTGGAGGCTGGTCAGCTGGCAGCCGTAATAGAGTACTAATCCAAGGGGTGATAGTGATGGATTGGGGATTTGGTCTAACCATGACAATCATGGGAATGGGGGTCACCTTTATCACGCTGTATCTTCTGACTCTAGTCATCCGTCTCCTCATCAAGCTCTTTCCCTATAAAGCTGAGGAGAAGGGTAAAAGCCAGACCGGGACTTAGAACCTAGACAAGGAGAATTTGCATGGATATCTTTACCGATGCCCTTTCCAGCTTGGGGCAGGGCTTTACTGGCCTGAGTTGGCAGGGTATTGTCATGCTCCTGGTGGGCATTTTGCTGCTCTATCTGGCGGTTGGTCGGCAGATAGAGCCGTTTCTATTGCTACCCATTGGCTTCGGCATAATCCTGGGGAACCTCCCTCTGGCCGGTATGTCAGCCGACTATGTCAGCCCCGAGGGCACCCCCGGGGTAATTAAGACCCTGTACGACTCGGGCATCCTTACCGAGCTTTTCCCTGTCCTGCTCTTTATCGGGCTGGGAGCGATGATAGACTTCGGGCCGATGCTGGCTAACCCCGTCGTGCTCATCTTCGGCGCTGCCGGCCAGTTCGGCATATTCCTCACCCTGCTTCTAGCCCTCTCCCTGGGCTTTGCCAAGCAGGAGGCGGTCTCAATAGCCGTAATCGGCGCCTGCGATGGTCCCACAGCCATATACGTCACATCCAAGTTCGCCCGTGACCTGCTGCCGGCGGTATCCATCGCCGCCTACTCCTACATGTCCCTGGTGCCGATTATTCAACCGCCCATAATGAGAGCCCTGACCACCAAGAAAGAGCGGGCGATAGTCATGCCCGCAGCAGAGAAGAAGGTCTCCCGGAAGGTTAAACTCCTGTTCCCGGTAGTGGCGGGGGTGCTCACCATCCTTATCGCCCCCCAGGGAGCACCTCTGATGGGGATGCTCATGCTGGGGAACTTCATGAAGGAGTCCGGCGTCGTCGGGAGGCTGGTGGATGTTTCCCAGAATGCTATCGCCAATATCACCACCCTCTTCCTCGGCGTCTGCATCGGCGCTTCCATGCTGGGTGGCAACTTCCTCCAGCCGCGAACCCTGCTCATCTTCGCCCTGGGGCTGCTGGCTATTTCCTTGGATACTGTAGCCGGCGTCCTGCTGGGCAAGCTGATGCGGGTGATAACGAAGGGGAAGATAAATCCCCTGATTGGCGCCGCCGGTACGTCGGCATTCCCGATGTCATCCCGTGTAGTGCAGAGAGAGGGGCAGAAAGCCAACCCGAGAAGCTTCCTGCTGTTCCATGCCGTTGGCGCCAATACCGGTGGCCAGATAGGCTCGGTGATGGCTGCCGCCGTCATGCTGGCAATCATGGCAGGAATGGGCATAGGCCCGCTTACCTAGGACTTAAAACGGACTTCCCGTATAGATAGGGGGTGAAATCCCAACAAATTTAAAGTGTTGGGTAGAAATGACGAACACAGCAGAAACCAAAAACTGGTACAACCTGGAGACAGATGAGGTCATATCGTCACTGGGTTCAAGCCCGGAAGGCTTAAGCACCCAGGAGGCAAAGAGCCGCCTGGAAAAGCACGGGTATAACGAGCTGGGTGAAGAGAAGAAGACCTCCATCTGGTCACTCGTCGCCGAGCAATTCAAGAGCACCCTGATTATCATTCTTCTGGCGGCAGTGGCTATTTCGCTAGGACTGGGCTTGCTCAATTTAGAGCCGGGAGCCGGCCTGCCCGAGGAGATTACCGACGCTATCGTAATCTTTGCCATTGTAGCTGCCGTCGTTGTCCTCGGCGTAATAGAGGAGTTCCGCTCCGAGAAAGCCATGGCAGCCCTCAAGAAGATGGCGGCGCTCACTGCCACGGTAATCCGGGACGGCATAGATATAGAGATACCTGCCCGGGAGATAGTGCCCGGCGATGTAGTAGTGCTGACTACCGGAGACAAAATCCCGACTGACCTGCGTCTTATTGAAGCCGCCAACCTGAGGACTGAAGAGGCTTCTCTTACCGGCGAGTCCACGCCGGTAGAGAAGATTACCACTCCCATTGCCGCCGCCGAAGTACCTATCGGCGACCGGAAGAACATGGCTTACAGCGGAACGACCGTGGCTTACGGGCGGGGTAAGGGCATCGCTGTCGCCACCGGCATGAGCACCGAGTTCGGCAAGATTGCCGCCATGCTCCAGGAGGTAGAAGAGGAGCAGACGCCCCTCCAGAAGAGCCTGGACAAGGTGGGCAAGTGGCTGGGCTATGCCTGTATCATCGTCGTCGCCATTGTCGTGGGCCTTGAGCTGGTAAGAACTTTTATAAGCACCGGGGAGATAACCGGCGGCACATTCGTGGACATGTTCATCTGGGGGGTAAGCCTGGCGGTAGCCGCCGTGCCAGAAGCCCTGCCAGCAGTGGTTGTGATTTCGCTATCCATCGGCGTCAGGAAAATGGTAAAGCGCCACGCCCTGATAAGGCGGCTGGCGGCGGTGGAGACACTCGGCTGCACCACGGTCATCTGCTCAGACAAGACCGGTACCCTCACTCAGGACCAGATGACGGTGCGCCAGGTCTATGCCAACGGCAGACTGATTGACGTCACCGGCGTCGGCTACGAGCCGAAAGGCGAGTTCCGCGCTGAAGGCAAGCCCCTGGATATATCCCGGGACAAGCCGCTGCACACCCTCGCCATGATAAACACATTGTGCAATGACACCAAGCTGGTTATGGCGGACGGTGCCTGGGACATCAAGGGAGACCCGACGGAGGGCGCCCTGGTAGTCGTCGCCGCCAAAGCCGGGCTGTTGCAGGAAGAGGCTAACGAAAAATTCCCGCGCATAGATGAAATCCCGTTCTCCTCGGAGAGAAAGCGGATGACCACGATACACAGCACACCCGAAGGCAGGGTAGCCTATTCCAAGGGGGCGCCGGAGGTAATCCTGGACTCCTGCTCTCACATTATGGCGGATAGCCAGGAAAGACCGATAACCGATAACGACCGGGCGCAGGCCCTTAACACTGCCACGAAAATGGCAGGCGATGCCCTGCGCGTGCTGGGCATGGCTTACCGGCGAGTCCCGGAGAACCTGAGCTGCAAGGAGGACTCGGAGACAGGGATGACCTTTGTCGGGCTGGCGGGGATGATTGACCCGCCGCGTCCCGAGGCAAAAGAGGCCATCAATCTCTGCGACCAGGCGGGCATAAAGTCAGTCATGATTACCGGCGACCACAAGCTGACGGCAATGGCGGTCGCCCGGGAACTGGGGCTCCTTAAGAAGGGCGAAGCTCTGACCGGAGCCGAGCTTGACACGTTAAGCGACGAGCAGTTTGAACAGAAGGTGGGGAACGTTGAGGTCTATGCCCGCGTCTCGCCCGCCCACAAGCTGAGGGTAATAGAAGCCTTTGACAAGAAGGGCGAGATTGTCGCCATGACGGGAGACGGCGTGAACGATGCGCCGGCGCTCAAGAAAGCCGATATCGGCGTCGCCATGGGGATTACCGGCACCGACGTCAGCAAAGAGGCGGCGGCGATGGTGCTCACCGATGACAACTTCGCCTCTATCGTCGCCGCAGTGGAAGAGGGCAGGGGTATCTTCCAGAACATCAAGAAGTACCTGATATACCTGCTCTCCGCCAACGTGGGCGAGGTGCTGGTCATGTTCATCGCCGGACTCATGGGGATGGCTCTGCCGCTGGTCGCCATCCACCTGCTGTGGGTCAACCTCGCCACGGACGGTCTGCCTGCCCTGGCACTCGCCGTAGACCCCGCCGACCCGGACATCATGCAGCGGCGTCCCCGCGACCCCAGGTCAAGCATCTTTTCCAAGTACATGCTGATTACCATCGCTCTTATCGGTGTCGCCATTGCCGCCACCATGATACCCATGTTCATGTGGAAGATGACCGAGGCAGGCGGCTCATGGTCTGATGTCAACAACCCGCTGCTCCCCGAAGCCCAGACTATGGTGCTGGCGACTCTAATCATGTTTGAACTATTCCTGACCTTTGCCTGCCGGTCTGAAATACACAGCTTCTTCAAACTGGGACCTCGCAGCAACATGTGGCTGGTATACGCCAACCTTGTTTCTCTCGGCATGCTGTTTGCCATCATGTACATCCCGGGCCTGCAGGAGCCTTTCCACGTTGCCCCGCTGCAAGGCGAGGACTGGCTGTGGATAATCCCCATATCCCTCTCCGGCTTTGTAACCCTTGAAATTATCAAGTTAGTCTACCGCCGCACCAAGCCGGTCCTTACCGGATAGCTTTCTTCGCTTAAACCATTTTGGGGAGTAATGCCTTGCATTACTCCCCAAAATCGGGTAAAGTCAATCCGTGGGCAACAGAAAAGTCTTCGTCTGCCAGCAGTGCGGCAGGGAAAGCCTCAAGTGGCTGGGGCGCTGCCCCGCCTGCCAGCAGTGGAACACCTTCGTTGAGACCACCGTAACCGTCACCGAGACCTCACAACCCGCCGCGGCTAACCCTCCCCAGGAGCTAGCCACGGTGATTACCGGTGAGACTGCCCGTTTCCCTCTCCCCATGGCTGAGTTCAACCGGGTGCTGGGCGGGGGAATAGTCGCCGGCGCCCTCATGCTCATGGCGGGCGACCCCGGCATCGGCAAGTCCACCCTGCTGCTACAGGTCTCATCCCTGGTCGCCCGGAACAAAGGCAGGGTGGTCTATGTTTCCGGCGAAGAGACGCTGCAACAGATAAAACTCCGGGCGGAGCGTCTGGGTGTCGCCGGCGAGGGGCTCTACCTCCTGGCTGAGACCAACCTTGACGCAATTCTAGACCAGGTAGAGCGGCTCCAGCCCCACCTGGTAGTCATTGACTCCATCCAGACGGTGCAGCTCCCCGAAGTCGGGGCGGCACCGGGCAGCATAACGCAGGTTAGAGAGTCGGCGCTCCGGCTGATGCAGAGAGCCAAGCTCAGCGCCATACCCTGTGTCATTGCCGGGCACGTCACCAAGGACGGCGCCATCGCCGGTCCGCGGGTGCTGGAGCACATCGTTGACGTGGTGCTCTACCTTGAGGGCGAGCAGTTCAGCGCCTACCGCCTGCTGCGCTGCACGAAGAACCGCTTCGGCTCCACCAACGAGGTCGGTGTCTTTGAGATGAAGGAGCAGGGCCTGGTTGAGGTGGACAACCCCTCCCGGGCTTTCCTCTCCCAGCGCTGGGGCGAGGCGGTCGGCTCGGCGGTAGCGGCAACACTGGAAGGCAGCCGCCCGCTGCTGGTGGAAATCCAGGCGCTGACCACACCCACCAGCTTCGGCTTACCCCGCCGCACCGCCAACGGCGTGGACTTCGGACGGCTGCTCATGATTACCGCCGTCCTCAGCCGCAGGGTCGGCCTGAGACTGGGCAACCAGGATATTATTGTCAACGTCACCGGCGGCCTCAAGATTAGCGAGCCGGCGGCGGACCTGGGCATCGCCCTGGCCATTGCCTCCAGCTTCCGGGATACAGCCGTTGACCCCGAGCTGGCAGCCGTCGGCGAGGTGGGGCTGAGCGGGGAACTCCGGGCCGTCTCCCAGATAGAGAGACGGGTAGCCGAGGCCGCCCGCCTCGGCTTCAAGAAGTGTCTTGTGCCCCAGTCCGGCGCGCACGTCAGCCACAAGGGCCTTGAGGTTATACCGGCAAGCAGCTTGAGAGAGGCGGTGAGGATAGGACTGCTCAAGGAGAAGGCAAAGCCTGACTGTGACAATGAACCAGAGTAGCCAGCCGTCGCTGACAGAAGGTCGAACCTATCCCCCTGACCCCCTTCCCTTGAAAGGGAAGGGGGAGAATATAGTAGAGGGGGCTGGCGCCCCCTCTGAAATGAATTTCACTCCCTCCGATTTGGTAAGACAAAAATAGAAAAACCCGATTCTTCTATCAAGGAGCAAGGCATGGATACAGAGCTAAGAGATGGCATAAAAAAGTTCGTTGAACAGTCCATGGGAGGAAAAGTTGGCGAGCGGGAAATCAAGGCGATTTGGGTGCATCCGCAGGCAGAGCATGTAAAAATATTAGATGATATCAAAATTGAAGTCGGTAACACCCTAGACAGTCGCATGTCAGATTCACCGGGAGAGATGGTCTATGCCATCTTTGAATCGTTTGCCTTTCTTGTGTGCACACCGAAAAGGGGGGTGTTAAAGAGGATTCCTTACTTATACAATAATAATGAAGTATATAAAGTGGAATATGCGGATGGAACATCACTGTATCGTACTTAACCGGGTGTTTAAGAGGGGTTTCACCCCTCTTCTAAAAATTCCCTCCCCCTCTCCTTTGAAGGAGAGGGGGACTGAGGGGGTGAGGTAGATTAACTGCGCCATTATCGCCGCCGCCGGCGAGGGGAAGCAGATCGGAAGAGCGTCGTGTAG
>CAYUBP010000035.1:0-9246 GCA_964443115.1 uncultured Dehalococcoidales bacterium
GGGCAAGCGAAGCTTGACCTGTAAGTGCCACGGGCTTTGCCCGTGGGAATCTACAAAATCATTCCCCTTCCCCTTGCGAAGGGGAAGGGGAATAAGGGGATAGGGTCAAAGATAAAACCATGTGTCTTGCGATTCCGGCTCTGGTAAAGTCCATAGACGGCTCACTCGCCGAGGTGGAGGTAGGCGGGGTCACCCGCCAGGCCAGCCTGCGGCTAACTCCCGAAGCTAAAGTGGGCGACTATGTGCTGCTTCATACCGGCTATGCCATAAGCATAGTTGACGAAGAGGAAGCCCGGGAAACCCTGAAGCTGCTCAAGGAGCTTGCCAGCCAGATACCGGAGCAGCCCTGCTGAAAAGCGCCAAGGTGTTTAAGTGAAATTTATTGACGAATACCGGGACCCGGAGCTGGCAGAGAAGCTCGTAAAGCGAATCCGCTGCCGCTCCACCAGTCCGGCACGGCTCATGGAGTTCTGCGGCGGACATACCACGGCTATCTTCAAACATGGCATACGCCAGCTTTTGCCCGGCAATATTGAGATGCTGTCCGGCCCCGGCTGCCCGGTGTGTGTTACCGCCAACCAGGACCTGGACAAGGCTATCGCCCTGGCGCGTTTGCCCGGGGTCATTATTACCACATTCGGGGATATGCTCCGCGTCCCGGGGAGCTACTCCAGCCTCCAAGCCGTGAAGGCGGAGGGCAGGGACATAAGAGTTGTCTACTCCACACAGGACGCACTGGGCATTGCCCGGGACAACCCCGGCAAATCGGTGGTCTTCATCGGTGTTGGCTTTGAGACCACCGCCCCGACAATCGCCGCCTCCATTCTCCAGGCTGAAGAGCAAGGGATAAATAACTATTATGTCCTGTCGCTCCACAAGCTCTGCCCGCCGATAATGAAGGCAATCCTTGACCTGGGCGAGGTCAGGCTCAATGGCATAATCTGCCCCGGACACGTCAGCGCCGTAATCGGCTCTCACCCCTACCGCTTCATCCCCCGGGACTACGGCGTCGCCTGCGTGGTCTCCGGATTTGAGCCGCTGGACATACTGCAGACGGTTGACATGCTGGTAGACCAGATTGAGACCGGAGACTATAAGTTGGAGATAGCCTACACCCGCGGGGTGAAGCCGGAAGGCAATACGCGGGCACTCACACTGATAGACACCGTCTTTGAGGTCTGCGAGGCTACATGGCGCGGTATCGGCGCCGTCCCTTTGAGCGGGCTGAGATTAAATGGGGGATACCGGCGTTTTGACGCCGAAAGCAACTTTGCCATTGAACCCCGTCCGACCCGGGAGGCTAAAGGATGCATGTGCGGCAGTATTCTACGCGGGGTCAGCACTCCCCCCGATTGCCAGCTCTTCTGTAATGCCTGCACGCCGGAGCACCCGGTGGGCCCCTGCATGGTATCATCCGAGGGCGCCTGCGCCACCTACTACCATTACGGGGAAAGAGATGGCGGATAGGATACTGCTGGCTCACGGCAGCGGCGGTAAGCTCAGCCATGACCTGGTACGTGAGCTTGTCGCCAGCATCAGCAACCCGATACTGGACAGGCTGGATGACTCGGCTGTTTTTGAGCTTGGCGGCAGGCTCGCCTTCACCACCGATAGCTATACTGTCAGCCCCGTCTTCTTCCCCGGCGGCGACATCGGCAAGCTGGCAGTCTGCGGCACGGTAAACGACCTGTCAATGAGCGGGGCAAACCCCCTGTACCTGAGCCTGTCCCTTATTATTGAGGAGGGCTTCCCGCTGGCTGACCTGAAAAAGATAATTGATTCTATTCAGCAGGCTGCCGAAGAGGCTAATATGCAGATTATCACCGGCGATACCAAGGTGGTGAACCAGGGCAGCGCCGATAAGCTGTTCATCAACACCTCCGGTATCGGTCTCATCCCCGAGGGTATTAATATCTCCGGGGCTAACGCCCGACCGGGAGACGCGGTTATCATCAACGGCAGCATTGGAGACCATGGCGTCGCCATACTGAGCCAGCGCGAGGGGATAAGGTTCAGCACGCCGATAGTCAGCGACTGCGCCCCCCTGAACAGGCTGGTGGCGGAGATAATATCGGCGGACGTCCACTGCCTGCGCGACCCTACCCGCGGCGGGCTGGCGACTACTCTTAATGAATTCGCGGGGCAGTCAGGAGTTGGCATCAGAATCTACGAGGACAGGATACCGGTAAATGAAGCTGTGCTTGGTGCCTGCGAGCTGCTCGGCTTTGACCCGCTATACATTGCCAACGAGGGCAAGGTCGTAGCGATAGTTGCGCCGGCTGACGCTGACCACGTCCTTGCCAGAATGAAACAGAATAAGTACGGGAAAGGAGCAGCCATCATCGGCGAGGTCATCAGCGAACACCCGGCACGGGTGGTGTTGAAGACCCGTATCGGCTCGTCTCGAATCGTAGATATGCCGGTCGGCGAGCTGCTGCCCAGGATATGCTAAACCCCAGGATTATAGTGTTCGGTGCCGGAAACCTGCTGCTTAAAGACGAGGGCATCGGCGTCCACGTCGCCCTTGCTCTGAAAGAGCTGGACCTGCCAGACAATATAGAAATCATAGACGGCGGGACATCATCCAACCTGCTGGCTCACCTTGAGCCAGCAGATAAGCTGATTATCATTGATGCCGTGCAGGCGGGAGGCGCGCCGGGCACTGTCTACCACTTCCGCCCCGAAGACCTGGCAGAGGAGCCGGCGGGGCTGATATCGCTTCACGAAGCCGGCGTGATGTCAGGCTTGAGAATGATGAGCCTGCTCAGAAACGAGCCTAAAGAGATAGTAATCCTCGGTGTCCAGCCCAAGGAAATAGACTGGGGCACTGAGCTTTCCCCTGAGCTACAGGAGAGAATGCAGGAGATTATCAGAACCGTACTTCAGGAAATCGCAAGCACGTAAAACGACGATTCCAATGGTGGAAGCCCTTCTTCTAACCTGCAACCTATCCCTATGTCCCCCCTCCCTGCAAGTGAAGGGGACTAAGAGGTTAGGATTCCTAGATTAAGGGTGTCTAAGAGGGGTTTTACCCTCTTCCAAAAACATCTTCCCTTTCCCCTTAATAAGGGGAAAGGGATAAAGGGGATGGAGTTACTATCATGCACTATATCGGCGTGGATATAGTAGAAATAAGCCGTATCAGGAAGGCGAGCCGCCGCTGGGGGGATAAGTTCCTGCGCCGGGTATTTACGGATACCGAGCTTGAGCTGTACCAGAATAAGCCCCAGTCACTGGCGGCACGCTTCGCCGGTAAAGAGGCGGTAATCAAGGCGCTCGGGCAAGCCAGGGGTCTTGGCTGGAAACAGATTGAGATACTGTCTGGCACCAGCGGCAAACCACTGGTCCACCTGAGGGGGAAAGCACAGGAGCAAGCCCGGAGCCTAGGCTTGAGGCGGTTCGCTATCAGCCTCTCCCACTCCCGGGAGTATGCTGTCGCCATGGTGATTGGCGACACAGAGTAACTAGTCTTCTGTATAGAAAGCCAGCCCCAGGGTCCCGGTTCCACAGGCATAGCCCATAAGCGGGCTGAACTCGGTAAGCCACAGCTCAGCACAATCAAACTCTGCCGACACCCGCTCCATCAGCCGCTCAGCTTCGTCCGGGGCATAGGCATGCATCACGCTCATGTGCACTGCTTTCCGCCCGACACGCTTCCTCACTATCCCCAGCAGCCGGTCTATGCCCCGGTCTTTGTTTCTTGCCGCCCCGAGAATACGGACTGACCCTTGGGAGACAGTGAATATAGGCTTGATATTAAGCACGGAGCCAAGCCGTGATGCCATCTCCGGTATCCGCCCTGAACGGTAGATGTAGCGCACCGTGTCCATCAGAGCCGCCAGAGTCACCCGCTCACCCATCAGCTCCGCGGCACCGGCCACCTCATCCAGGCTCTTTCCCGCCTCGGCAGCCCTGGCCGCGGCAAGGGCGACAAACCCCTCAGCGGCAGTAGCCGTCAGCGAGTCCACCACCTTTATTCTAATGCCGGGAAGCTTCTCCCGGCCTTGCTCCCGGGCAACCCGGGCAACGTTATAGGCTGTACTCAGCTTGGACGACACAGTAACACAGACGATGCTCCGGGTCCGCTGGCCCACATCACGATAAGCCTCAAGCCAGTCCGTCGGTGATGCCGGAGAAGAATGGAAACCGTGCGGGTCATTAAGAAACAGCCTGTATGCCTCGGAGGGACTGATATCCACCCAGTCCCGGTATACCTTCCCGTCAATATAAAAGCTGTAGGGGACAACCATAATCCGGTACCTCTCAACTAGCTCGTTGTTGAGGCAGGCGATGCTATCAGTGACAATAGCTACCCTCTGCAGGCTTTCAGGGGTATCCACGGTGATAACACCTAGGCACCGAGCCGTTGCCGGCTGCGCCTCAGTCTACGTTCCAAGAGCGCTGGACTTAGCAGGAGATTAAGCGTAACAACAATCAGCAGCAGAAAAGCCGGCAGGCTAAGCCTGCCCTCGGCATAATAAGCCACGATAGTTAAGGTTATAACTCCGGACAGCAGAAGAACTGACGCCCTTAGCCACCGCTGTCTCAAGCGAATAAATGTCGCCACGGTCACGCCCAGGGCAAGGAAACTCAAGCCAATCCACGGGGCAAAATCACAAACGCGCTCAACCCAGGGCTCGTTGTACTTGGATACCGGCTCCACGACAATAAACCAGGCAATGATAGTAGGCACCGGCAGCAGCATCAGCGAGCTATATAGCCAGTCCCGTCTTATGAGCCGGGCGCTGATGGCGTATAGCAGCCACAAAACCAGCGGGATATACAGGAGTATTGCCATCCAGGACCACCCCCGCGGCAGGAGGAGCAGCAACAGACCGCCGGCCAATACCGGCAGTAAACAGTAGCCGAGCCACGGGAAAATCCAGGCCGGTTTACCCTGCCACCAGCCATAGACTGCCATAGCCAGGATTAAGATAAGCACACCCAGCACCCAGCCAATACCCTGCCACCAGTTCAGGGCGAAGAGCAGACCAAAAAGCATGTGCGGCACTGAAGCCAAGATCGCCTGCCGCCAGGTGCCCTGGCTATGGGCTTCGTATATCTGACGGGCTACCAATCTGGCTGAGCCCAGCAGCCGGATACAGGTGTTAGCCGCCTCCTCCTCAGATAGCCCGGCTGCCTCCAGTTCCTGGACCCTGTCCTCTATATGCGTCTCTAGCTCGCTGATGACCTCCCTCTCCGAAGAGGGGGCTAGCCTCAGGTTATCCCGTACGCTATCAAGATAATGACTGAGGACAGCTATCACTTCCCCGCCTCACTTTTAGGCTGGCTGAATAATCAGATTCATTGCCGCCAGAAAGTCCTGCCACTCGCTCCGCTTCTCTGCCAGACTCAATAGTCCCTTATCCGTGATATAGTAGTACTTCCTCTGCTGCCCGGTGGGCAGCATCTTCCACTTACCCTGTATCAGGTGAGCCCTCTCCAGACGGTGAAGGGCAGGATAGAGAGTGCCCTCCTTGAACCTGAAGTAGCCACGGCTCCTCTGCTCCAGCTCCTTAATAATCTGGTAACCATACATCGGCTGTTGACCGATTACACAAAGGAGCAGGGAGTCAATATTGCCCTTAACTAGTTCACGCCGCTGCGCCATTCCAGCTTACCTCACTCATCTCAACACCTAGGGGTGCTATGTATAATAATAGCACAGGGCTTATGTTGTTGCCAAGGCAGCAGTCCCCGAATTACATACCAGACCCAAGAAAATAAGCTGGCTGAGACTAGTCCTTCATGAATGCGCCCATGAACGCCAGGACAGCGGCTATCCCGCCGAAAACCCAAGACACCCAGTCACCGTCAACGAACGTGCCGAGGAACACCCAGACACCGAGAGAACAAACTGCCAGACTTAACCACTTCATTGCAGAATACCTCCTCTATAGTTCTAGCTACAGGAACCGCTGCCTTGGCTGGGTATAATACCTAGAAATACTAGGTATTATACACCGAATATTAATTTTGTCAATAGTCCGGGGGCTGTGGCTAGCGGAACCTGTCATGCGAGGAGCGACAGCGACGAAGCAATCTATTCCCAAACTGAAGTTGCTTCGCTCTGCTCGCAATGACAATTATGACCCGGGCAGAAGAGAATTGAGGTTGGTAAATTCCCTAGGCGGAAAACTCACCAAGAATCAGGGTACCGTTGGTGCTGCCGAAGCCAAAGGAGTTGGAGAGGACTACCCTCACCTTCGCCTGCCGGGCGGTGTTGGGCACATAGTCAAGGGCACACTCAGGGTCGGGGGTCGTATAGTTGATAGTCGGCGGGATGATACCCCGGGTAATGGTCAGGATAGAGAATATCGCCTCCACCCCCCCGGAACCACCCCACAGGTGACCGGTCATTGACTTGTTACTGCTTACCGGAATCCGGCGGCTGTGCCCCCGGAAGACGCTCTTTATCGCCCTTGTCTCCGATATATCGTTTAACACAGTTGAGGTGCCGTGGGCGTTGATGTAATCAACCGCCTCCGGGCTGATACCGGCGTCGCTAAGCGCCATCCTCATGCAGCCGGCAGCCCCCTGCCCGTCCGGGTCGGGCGCCGTTATATGATAGGCATCGCTATTATGGCCGTAACCAAGCACCTCGGCATAAATCCGGGCTCCCCGGTTACGGGCGGACTCTAACTCTTCCAGAATGACGATACCGGCGCCCTCGCTGATGACAAAGCCATCACGCTCGCTGTCAAAGGGACGGCTCGCCCCCCCGGGGTCGTCATTCCTCGCCGACATGACCTTCAGTACGTCAAGCCCGGCAAAAACGATGGGGACGATAGCCGCCTCAGCCCCACCCGCAATCATCGCCTCCGCCTCACCCCGCTGTATCACCTGGCAAGCATCGCCGATGGCATGTGTTCCCGAGGCACAGGCGGTTACCGAGCACATGTTGGGCCCCCGGGCGCCAAAGTGGATAGCTATCTGCCCTGTTGCCATATTACAGATGAAGGAAGGAATAAAAAACGGAGAAATCTGATTTTGCGCGCCGGAGAGCAGCAGCCGCTCATTTTCCTCCAGGCTGCCTACCCCACCCATCGCCGTCCCCACCGAGACCCCCACCCGGTCAGCATTAGTGCCGTTGATAGCCAGCCCTGCATCCTCCACCGCCATCCGGGCCGCCGCCAGGGCAAAGTGAATAAAACGGTCACTGCGCCGGACAAGCTTCCGGGGCATAAAGTCCTCAGGATTAAAACCGCCTACCTCTCCGGCAATCCGAGTACGGAAACCGGAGGCATCAAATCTGGTGACCGGGCCAATCCCTGACCTCCCCTCACACAGGGACTGCCAGCTAGCCTCAGCTCCAATCCCGAGAGGAGTTATTGCCCCCAATCCGGTTACCACCACGCGTCTCTTCATAGTTTACGCAGGTCTTCCTTGCTAATCTCACCGGTAGCCGTTCTGGGGATAGAATCAGTAAATATTATCTGCTTCGGCGTCTTGTAGTTAGCCAGGTGCTCCAGGCAAAACCGCCTGAGCTCCTGCTCCGAAGCTACCTCGCCTGCCTTCAACCGGATAACCGCCCGGATTGCCTGTCCCCTTACTTCGTCAGGCATACCAACCACTGCCGCCTCAGCCACCTTGGGATGGCGGCAGAGCACCTCTTCAATGTCACCGGGGTAGATATTCTGCCCCTTGGCGATAATCATGCCCTTATTGTTGCCGACGAGAAAGAGATTGCCCCACTCATCAACCATACCCAGGTCGCCGGTATAAAGCCAGCCCTCTCGTAATGACCTAGCGGTAAGCTCGGGGTGGCGGTAGTATCCGCTCATCAGGGGTCCTCTGACCGCTATCTCACCCCGTTGATTCGGAGGCAGCTCCAGCCCTTCCTCGTCCACTATCTTAAGCTCCCACCCCGGCAGGGCTCTGCCCACCGAACCATCTACACTCGCACCGTTGAGCGAGCAGCAGGTGACGTGGGCTGAGGCTTCAGTCTGGCCCCAGAAGTCAACGAGACCCAGCCCAAAGTGTTTCTTGAACCTCAGGGCAATAGCAGCCGGCAAAGCCGCCCCGGCGCTGCCGCACAGCCGCAGCGAGCTCAAATCATACTTCGTCCCCTTTTCCTCTACCTCGTTGACCATCAGTGCATGGATGAAGGGCACCCCCAGGAATATGGTCGCCTTTTCCCGTTCAATTAGCTCTAGGAGGCTGGCCACAGATACTCCGTTCAACATCAGCACCGTGCTACCCTTGTAAATTGAGGTGAACAGTATCACCACCAGACCAAAGGCATGGTGCATCGGCAAGGCAAAAAGCACCACCCGGTCACTATCGGTCTGCCCGAATCCCGCGGCTGATATAGCCGCCTCGGTCACCAGGCTCCGGTGGGACAGCACCACCCCTCTCGGATGCAGCGTGGGACCCGAGGTATAGGCAATGTGAGCCGCATCCTCAGACATTATGTCAATATCTAACGGCTGCGCAGAACCGGATTCTAAAAATGCCGGATAGCTGGTAAACTCCTCTCCATATTCAGGCCCAACATCAATGATATGCTCTATGCTCTTGAACCCGGGCAGCGCCGGGGCTATGGGTTTGAGCAGACCGCTCTCGGATACCAGGACTTTCGGCTGGCAATCGTTAAGGAGCGCCGCAAGCTCGGTAAGCTTATACTTGGTATCCAGGAGGACAGCGATAGCGCCAGCCTTGACGATGCCAAAGTAGATAACAGCGAACTCCAGGCTGTTGGAGAGCAGCATTGCCACACGGTCGCCCCGGGTAACCCCCATCTTTATCAGGGCATTGGCGACTTTATTTGATAGTCTATCCAGCTCAGCGTATGATAAACGGCGCTCGCCCAGGGCAATAGCCGTCTTATCCCCATACCGCCCTACCGCCTCCTCCAGCATTGTTCTCAGGTTCATGACTACTCCCACCCGGGTGGACTGGCTAACGCATAGTTTAACAGGATTGAGCCAGATTTGCAAAGAACGCAGCTGACCTCACCCCCTAGTCTGTGCAAATCCATCCCCCCTTTCCCCTCCTCCCTTACCGAAGGAGAGGAGGAATAAATAGAAAGAGGGGCATAAGCCCCTCTTCAACCTCTCATTATCAGTTGTTTGAGAGAGCGTAGCCGTCTTCCCAGAACACTTCCCCGCAGGTGTCTAAGAGGAGTGAAACTCCTCTTTCTTTCTTCTCCCCCTTCCCCTTTCCAAGGAGAAGTGAGTAAAGGGGTTCTGCTCATTCTAGATCGGAAGAGCGTCGTGTAGGGAAAGAGTGTAGGATAGGGTGTAG
>CAYUBP010000036.1:0-9208 GCA_964443115.1 uncultured Dehalococcoidales bacterium
GATGGAATCTCGTGACTGGAGTTCAGACGTGTGCTCTTCCGATCTTTCGCCCGCCCTTGCCCGGGGCAGATACTCTATTGATTACGAGAGATTTGAGCGGATGGTAGCAGCGGGCTCGCTTACCGGGTCCGAGGCGAGAGAAGCCAGGCATCTCTTCAAAAAGCTGGAGCTGATAAACAGCCGCAAGGACAGCCTGACAAGGGTAATCCACGGTATCATTGACAAACAAAAGCTCTACCTGGAGTC
The DNA here is from genome assembly GCA_964443115.1 of uncultured Dehalococcoidales bacterium. Classification (GTDB taxonomy): domain Bacteria; phylum Chloroflexota; class Dehalococcoidia; order Dehalococcoidales; family W111; genus CAYUBP01. Next base: position 247 of record CAYUBP010000036.1, read on the forward strand.
AGGTTATGTAAAGTCCATCCTCCCCTTTACCCAGAAGGAGCTGGCAGCAAGGCTCGGGCTGGCGCCAAGCTCGGTAAGCCGCACCATCAGGAGCAAGAGCCTGGAGATGCCCTGGGGGGAAGAAGTCCCCCTGAGGCGGTTCTTCCCCCGTCCCAGGCAGTTCCGGCAGGAGCTCGTCCACAAGCTTATCCAGACCGAACATTTTACCTCTGATGAAGCAATCCGCGCCAGGCTCCTTGAAAAATTCGGCGTGGCAATCTCGCGGCGCACGGTAGCCAATCTAAGAGCCAGCCTGAGGAAAGAAAATCACCGGAGAAGAAGATGAGCCTAGTCTATACGGAACGTGATAAGTGCAAAGGGTGCTATGCCTGCATCCGGGTCTGCCCATGCAACGCCATCAAGGTGGAAGAGGGCTTAGCCCAGGTAATGAAGGAGCACTGCATCAGCTGCGGCACCTGCCTCCAGGTCTGCGTACCCAAGGCGAAGGGGGTGGAGAGTGACATCGGAGCCGTCTGGCAGCTGTTGGGGCAATACCCCAATGTTATCGCCGTGCTATCTTCATCATTTCCGGCAGCGCTGCTCAAGTGCCGACCGGGGCAACTGGTTGCCGCTATAAAGAAGCTGGGGTTCAGCCAGGTCATGGAGGACGCCTTCGGTGCCGAGCTGGTCGGCAGGGAGTACGCACGGCTGGTGAACAGCGATAAGCCCATTCTCTCCTCCAACTGCTCAGCAGTCATCGCTTATATTGAGAGATACCACCCCCAGCTAACTGACAACCTGGCGCCCATAGTCTCGCCCATGATTGCCATGGGCAGGATAATCAAGTGGAAATATAATCCCGAGGCCAAGGTCGTTTTTATTGGTCCCTGCGTCGCCAAGAAGGCAGAGAGCCGGGACGAGAAGGTTGCCGGCATAATAGATGCCGTGCTAACCTTTGCCGAGCTCAAGGAGATGTTCGCCGCCCGGGGTATTACCCCCGAGACCCTGGAAGACGAGCCGTTTTCCGGCCCCACACCCGCCCTCGGGCGTCTCTTTTCTCTATCAAAAGGGCTGCTGCGGCTAGCCAGCATGCCTGACGATATAAAGGAAAACACCATTAACGCCCACGGCAGAGACTACGTTATCAAGATTCTCCGCGAGTTTGCCAGCGGCGAGATTAGCACCAAGCTGGTCAACCTGCACTTCTGCCACGGCTGCATTGACGGCCCCGTTATTGATAATGAGCTTTCCGGATTCCGGCGCAAGGAACTGGTCATTAATTATGCCCTCAGCCGGGCAGACCCGGCGCAGACCGAGCGGGACGTCAAAGAATACGCCGGTATTGACCTCAGCCGCAAGTTCACCACCCGGGCAGTGGGGCTGCCCCCCCCCAGCGAAGAGGACATCCAGGAGGTGCTGAAACAGATTGGCAAGGCAGACCCCGCAAACCAGTTCAACTGCGGCGCCTGCGGCTATAGCACCTGCCGGGAGCTGGCTGTTGCCATCCGCCAGGGAGTGGCGGAGGGCAACATGTGCTGGCCCTACCTGCTGCAAACGCTGAAGGGCACCCAGGAAGGCTTAATCCAGGCGGAGAAGCTCACCTCCCTGGGACAGCTGGCAGCCTCGGTAGCCCACGAGATTAACAACCCCCTGGCAGGTGTCCTCGTCTATACCCAGCTCCTGTCAAAGAGGATAGCCAGCGACAGGTTCTCCAAGGACACCAGCCTTGAGTACCTGTCCAAGATGGAAGCCGAGCTTGCCCGCAGCACCAAGCTGGTACGGAACCTGCTTGATTTCGCCCGGCAGTCGCCCCCCAGGCTATGGGAAGTGGACATCAATGAGGTGGTCAACCGCAGCTTTGACCTCGCCGCTCATTCCGCCCAGCTATCGCACGTAGAGGTGTCAAAGGAGCTTGACCCGGCGCTGCCCAAGATTACGGCTGACTTTGACCAGCTCCAGCAGGTGTGCACTAACCTTATCATGAACGCCATCCAGGCAATGCCCGACGGCGGCAAGCTTTCCATACGAACCTCGGTGGTTGACGGCCAGGTAAAGATAGAGGTCCAGGATACCGGCGTCGGCATATCTCCCGAGAACATGCGCAAGCTGTTCACGCCCTTCTTCACCACCAAGCGTGAGGTCAAGGGGGTCGGTCTGGGGCTGGCTATTTCCTACGGAATCATCCAGCGCCATCACGGCAGGATAGAAGTGGACAGCCAGGAGGGCGAGGGCGCTACCTTTACCGTCTACCTGCCATTACACCATGAGGAAAAAACCTGAAGAAATACAACGCTGGTGTTTCGGGCGTGCGTGGGGGGACGGCGCATAGCATGAAGAGTAAGGAGGAACAGATGGCAGCTACGAAAAGAAAAATCCTTATTGTGGAAGATGAGGCGGTGGTAAGAGAGAGCGTGCGGGACTGGCTCACCGAGGACGGGTATGAAGTGGAATGCGTCGGCAGTGGCGAGGAAGCCCTGGACAAAATCAAGGAGGAGGACTTTGGCGTTATCGTTCTTGACCTGAGGCTGCCCGGCATAGACGGCTTGAAGGTATTTGAGCAAGCCAAAGAGATTACGCCGGAAGCCAAGGGAGTAATCATCACCGCCTACCCCTCAAAAGAGACCCGGGACAAGGCGCAGAGACTGGGACTGCTTGACTACCTGTCCAAGCCATTTCAGGTTGAGGACCTGGAGAAGCTAATTGAAGCCGCCATCGGAGAGACCGAAGCAAAAAAAGCGGGTAAGGAGCAGCACCAGTGGCTGGAACTCGGTGCTGTTTCCTACCGGCTGTGCGACCGCAACTATGAATGCGGTCACTGCGCCTTTGCCCAGGATATACAGGACAGGTTCGGTACCATAGCGGTTATCGGTGAGGACGAGGTTGCCCGGCTGAAGAAGCTACCCGGCGGGCAGCGCCCCTGCCGCTATGCCTCAGTGCACTTCGTCAAGAAGTAAAAGCACATCCTGAATTTAGAGTATGGCAAAGATACTTATCGTTGATGATGAAACCATCATCCGCGAGTCTCTGCGGGACTGGCTCGCTGATGCAGGCCATAACGTGCTTACCGCAGATAACGGCACTCAAGCCCTGGAGATTATCACGCGGGAGAAGCCAGCCATCGCTATTGCCGACCTGGTGATGCCGGGCATGGATGGGATAGAACTGCTGAAAATGGCTAAGGAGGTATCACCCGGCACTGAGGTCATCATCATCACCGCCTACGGCAGCATCCCCACGGCGATTTCCGCCGTGAGGGCGGGCGCCTACGACTATATTGAGAAACCGTTCTGCCCGGAGCGAGCCGAACTGCTAATCCAGAAGCTGGTAAACCACCAGCGGCTGATTGAGGAGAACCTCTCCCTGCACCATAAGCTGGAGGAGCGCTACCGGTTTGAGAATATTATCGCCAAGAGCCCCCGGATGCAGCAGGTAATTGAGGTCATCAAGGTCGTCGCCCGGAGCAACGCCACAGTGCTGATTACCGGCGAGAGCGGCACGGGCAAAGAGCTGGTCGCCCGGGCTATTCACTCACAGAGCCACCGCAAGGAAAGGCCGTTTGTCGCCGTTAGCTGCGCCGCCCTGCCCGAGAGCCTGCTGGAGAGTGAGCTGTTCGGGCACGAGCGCGGGGCTTTCACCGGCGCTCACATCCAGCGGAAGGGTAAGTTTGAGGCGGCTAACCGCGGCACCCTGTTCCTGGACGAGATCGGCGAGATGAGTGCTAACATCCAGGTACACCTGCTGCGGGTCCTGGAGGAAAAAGAGTTCAGCCGCGTCGGCGGCAACGAGCCAATCAGGGTTGATGTCCGGGTCATCTCGGCAACCAATAAAGATATGAAGAAGGCAATCGCCGGCGGCAGTTTCCGGGAAGACCTCTACTACCGCCTTAACGTGGTCACCATTGACCTGCCGCCGCTGAGGGAGCGCCGGGAGGATATTCCCCTGCTGGCGCAGCACTTCTTGAATAAGTTCGCCACGGAAAACGGAAAGGATATAAGCGGCTTCTCCCCTAAGGCAACCGAGTTCCTCCTGATGTATGACTGGCAGGGTAATGTGCGGGAGCTGGAAAACGCTATTGAGCGGGCGGTCATACTTGCCCGCGGTTCTCTTATTGAAGCCGCTGACCTGCCCCAGGACAACCAGCTAGCCATCAGCCCGGGGCTGCCCGGGCAGAGCCTCACCGATGTTGAGAAAAACCATATAGCGAGCGTCCTCAGCCAGACCGGCGGGAATTATACCAGAGCCGCCAAAATCCTCAAGATTTCCCGGGCGACACTCTATAATAAAGTCCGAGCCTACGGGCTGGATGTAAACAGGACAGAGAGTAACTAGCACTATAGACAAACAGACTGTCTTACTAAGGCTATCAGGTAATAGCCTTTTCTTTATGTTCCTGAACTTCACCCCCTCCTCATCTCCCTCCTAAATCCCATCCCCTTAATCCCCCTCCCTTTACCAAAGAGAAGGGGAAGAAATTTTGGGAAGAGGGCTTGCGCCCTCTTAGACACCCCAAAAGCACAAGAGAGGCTGACGCCTTTTTTCTTTTTCTCCCCTTTTTCCCTAGTTTGCAGGAGAATTGGGGGGCTACGCCTCCTTCACAACTATCTACTTCTCCCCCCAGGAAGGGGACAGGGAAAAAGGTCGTTTCACTGGACAGAAAATACTATGGTAAAGAAATTGCAGTAATTATACTTGAGGGATACTACGAAGGAGGCGAAAATGAAACCCATTCTTATCGTAGAGGACGAGTCTATTATCCGCGAGTCGCTCCGGGACTGGCTCACCGACAACGGCTACCAGGTGGACACCGCCGAGGAAGGGGAGAAAGCCCTCCAGACTATCGCCGAGCAGGACTTCGGCGTGGTCATCCTTGACCTCAGACTCCCAGGAAAGAACGGGGTGGAGGTACTGCATGAAGCCAGGCAAAAGAGACCGCAGCTAAAGGGAATTATTATCACCGCCTACCCTTCGGTGCCGACGGCAGTAGAGGCGATGAAAGAGGGCGCTATTGATTACCTGCCCAAGCCTCTTGACCTGAACAACCTGGAAAGGCTGGTACGCGAGACCCTTGGCCCGGTCCAGGTAGAGATAAGAGCCAGGCCCGCCGCCGGGCTGGCAGTAGCCGAGCCGTCTGTTATCGAGAAGGCTAAAGTCATAGCTCCGGAGGATGTCCCGGCACATATCCAGGCAGGCAGGGAGCACTTTGAGGCTGGCCGCTACCTGGAGGCGCTCCGTGAGTTCCAGTCAGTCCTGGCGGTCGCCCCGGGGAGTATTGAGACCCGCGTCTGGCTGCACAGGACAAGCGAAGCCCTCACCAGTGGAGGAGCCGCCGGTGGGGCGGTAGCCGAGGAGGTTAAGCCCAAGGAGTGCCTGTGGATGAAGATGGGGATGGTTGCTCATCGTATCTGCACCAACGACTACAACTGCATTACCTGCGATTTTGACCAGCAGATGCAGGAGAAGACTGCTGCCGGTGGTGCTCCGGAGCTTGATGCGGCACTGGAGAAGTTCAGAGAACTACCGGGGGACCAGCGGCTCTGCCGCTATTCACTGAAGGGCGATGTCTCCTACCGGGTCTGCAGCCGCCTGTTCCGCTGCGCCACCTGCGAGTTCGGTCAGATGATGGAGGACGCCCTGGAGCAGAAGCTGGCAAAGCTGGCAACACGGCGGGAGGCACTCCGTAAAAAGGAGCAAAAAGCCAAGGCAGGCTAAAGTCCAGTCAAATTCCACTAGTAAGCTACGGCGACCATATGGTCGCCGTAGCTTTTTTTAATGAGACTTTAACGCCAATTTTATGGGTATTTAATCCCGCCCGGGCTAAGATAGAAAGCAGGGACACAGACAATACTGACGATGGGTGTATGTGACATGAACAATGATAAAAACAGCCTGATTTTCCGGGAGCTGCCGGTACATCCCGGTATCCGGGTGGTCAACCTCAGGTGCCCACTGGAGCTGGAGTGCTACCCGTCGTGCGCCTGGTGGCAAAACGGTAAATGCGCGTTCCCGGTTAGAGAAAACCCGACAGGACAACCTGCCGGGAGTATTGAGGTACAAGATGAACAGGACTAAAAATCCATATCCTGAGTTCCTGGTTGATGAGGCATCGGGGATAAAGGTGCATGACAGCCGGCACCGGATATGGGCTGAAGGCTACGAGGCGGGGCAGAATGATAGACCGTCAATCAGCAGCGCCATCAAGGCAGACGGCATTGCCCTGGTATTTAACGCCAGGGGAGAACAGATTACGGAATACCAGGGCCTCTATGCCGAGGTCAGGGCACACCTGCTGAGGGATGCGCCCCCCGATGCGGTATTTTACACTCTTGACAGGGGCAAACTGGAAGCAGTCCCCAGGGACAACTGGTAATAACCCGCCAAAGCCCATCCCCTTAATCCTCTGCCAAATTTAGAAGACGGTCTTTGCCCTGAAAGTTCTGCATTACTGCTACCAGATTGACCCGCTCCCCTCAATGACAACTATGACGTTACAAAAGGACTATTATTGCCTATTGGCAATTTTTGTCATTTTATGATACTATTGTCAAAAAGCGGTGTCGGCAGCTGAGAGCAATAGCAGGGAAATATGGCAATAGCTGACAGTAAGTCACTTGAGGCACTCCTGGAGAAGCTATACTGTGCCGGCGGGTACGATTTCCGGCACTACCGGCGGGGGACGGTAGCCCGCCGCCTGGAGCGGAGACTGTATGCCACAGGGGTGAAGACCTGCCGGGAATACATGCAGCTTCTGGAAACAAACCACGACGAGTATCACCGGCTTGCCGAAGACCTCACCATAAAGGTAAGCGACTTCTTCCGGACCCCCTATGCCTTCCGGCAGGTAGAAAGGTTGGTACTGCCCCGGCTGGCATCCGGGCGGGGGAGGCTGAGAGTCTGGAGCGCCGCCTGCGCCTGCGGCGAGGAGCCGTACTCCATCGCCATGCTGCTTGACAGCTCCCTGGATAACCGCAGCTTTGAAATCTATGCCACCGACATCAGCCGGAGCGCCCTGCAGCATGCACAGGCAGGAATATACCGGAACATAGACAGCATACCAAGGGCTTTCTCCGGCTACTTCACCCGTAGCAGCAATGGCTATGCCGTCAGCGATGACATCAGGCAAAGGGTCAGCTTCTTATATTTTGACCTGGCGTCAAACGCCACCCCGCCCTGGACAGATATAGACCTCGTCTTCTGCTGCAACGTTCTCATCTACATGCAGAAGCCGCTACAGGAGCGGGTGCTGGGTATGCTGTACGCCTCACTGGCTACACCCGGCTACCTGATTCTGGGTGAGGCCGAGACGCCGACAGAAAGCATTTGCAGCAGCTTAGACTGCCTTGACACCAGGGCAAAGATATACCGGAAAAACGGGAGGGCGAACTATGTCTAAAGAAGAGAGACCAGGCAAGGTAATTCTGGAGAGAACAACCAACCAGGGACAGGCAGAAAAGCCGACGGTGGAGCTTGAGGAGCTGTACAGGAGCATGGTTGAGCTGTCTCCCGACGGCATACTTACCATAGACGCCAGCGGTATTATCACATCATGCAATACTGCCGTAACCAGAATGCTGGGCTATTCCAGCGATGAACAGGTCGGCAGGCATTTCACCAAAACGGGAGCTTTCCGATTGGAGGACGTTCCCAAGCACCTGAAGCTATTCGCGGATATCCTGGCAGGAAAAACAGCCGAACCGATTGAGGCTATTCTGCAACGAAAAGACGGAACGCTTATCTTCGCCGATACCCGCATCAACCTGCTAAATATTGGCAGCCAGACAGTGCTCCAGGCAAACCTGAGAGATATCACCGAGAGCAAGCGGATGGAGAGGGAGATACAGGAAAAGAACCAGCAACTGGAGGCACAGAACGAGGAGCTACGCGCCGTTAACGAAGAGCTCCAGGCAACGGAGGAGGAGATACGCGCCACCAACGAAGAGCTAAGGTCAGCCAACGACGAACTGAAAGAGGCGCAGGAGCACATTGTCCGCTCGGAGAGGCTGGCGGCTATCGGGCAGATGGCAAGCGGGGTCGGGCATGAACTGCGCAACCCCCTCGGGGCAATCAAGAATGCCGTTTTCTACGTGCAGAGAAGAATCGCTAAAATTGACCTGGCAGCCACCGAACCCCGGGTGGTGGAGTTCCTGGGCCTTATTGACGACGAGGTCAATGCCGCCAACAAGGTCATAACCGACCTCCTCGACTTCTCCCGGGTAGCCAGACCCGCCGTCTCGCCGGTGAGCATCACCGGCATCATTGAGGACTCTATTAAGAACATCCCCGCCCCGGAGAATATCACCATTGCCAGACACGTAGATGACAGCCTGCCAATGGCAATGGTAGATGCCAGCCAGATAAGGCAGGTATTCACCAATATCATCCTCAATGCCATTCAGGCAATGCCCGAAGGCGGCAGGCTGGACATCAGTGCGGGAAGCCGGGGTAAATTTCTGGAAGTGGAGTTCGCCGACACGGGGTGCGGCATCCCGGAATCAGCAATCGGCAAGATTTTTGACCCCCTGTTTACCACCAAGGCTAAAGGCATCGGGCTGGGGCTATCCGTCTCCAGGAGCATACTGGAAAAGCACGGCGGGGACATCCGGGTAGAGAGCAAGACAGGCAAAGGGACAAGGTTCACCGTGTCGCTGCCGGTGGAAATCCCATCCCATTAAGGGGGTCAATAAGATAAATAAGGGGGAGCAATGAAAACCAACATTCTGGTGGTAGATGACCTCAAGAGCAGCCGGTTGACCCTCGGTGGGATACTGGAGGACGAGGGGCACAACGTCGTTCTGGCTGAGAACGGCTATCAGGCGATTGAGGCTGCCCGGCAGCTCCCGTTTGACCTCATCTTCATGGATATAAAGATGCCGGGCATCAACGGGGTGCAGACCTTCCGCGAGGTCAAGAAGCTCAACCCCCGGGCAGCGGTCATCATGATGACTGCCTACTCCGTGGAAGACCTGGTGAGGGAAGCCCTGGAAGA
>CAYUBP010000037.1:0-9004 GCA_964443115.1 uncultured Dehalococcoidales bacterium
GCTAGATTGCCCTAACTTGGATTTGGCCAAAGAAATCGTGAAGGTTTGCAGATGGGCGATTGATAACTTACGCCAAGGGGAAAGGTCTGATTTAGTACAAGCAATTACCCGCGATATTCAGGGGATGCAGGCAAAGGCTAAGGAGCTTGAAGATAGGCTGGATGTCTTAGTATTGCGTCCGCTGATTTTAAGCACCCGATGTGACCTCTGTCCTGCTTAGACGACAGGAATCAGCTATTTGAGGAGGATAGTATGAAGGGCCATATTAGACAGAGAACAAAAGGCTCGTGGACGATCGTAATTGATGTGGGGAAGGATCCAGAAACGGGTAAAAGGATGCAGAAGTGGCATACCATACGCGGAACCAAAAGGGATGCTGACAGAACCCTTCGCGAGATGCTGCTGGCGTTAGAGAAGGGAACCTACGTGAAACCGACTCGGCTCACTGTTGGCGAGTGGCTGATCCAGTGGCTGGAGACCTACGCTAAAGTCCACATCACCCTTAGAACCCAGGAGAGCTACTCCTCGACCGTACGTGGTCATCTAGTTCCTTCTCTGGGGTCTATACCCCTGACCCAGCTACGGCCCCAACATCTCGAGAATTACTATGCTCGCGCCCTATCGCTGGGTCGAACCGATGGTAAAGGTGGTCTTTCGGCGCGAAGTGTGCTTTACCACCATCGTATCCTCTCGGAAGCCTTGGGGCATGCGGTGAAAATGGGATATTTAGCACGTAATGTTGCCGAGGTGGTTAAACCACCAAGACCAGCACGCGCAAAATTGGCAACTCTTGAGCCTGACGATATCTCACGATTTCTGGATGCGGCACGTCAAACGCCGTACTACGTCCTGTTCTCGACCTTGCTGTACACGGGTTTGCGCCGCGGCGAGGCGCTGGCTTTGAAGTGGCGCTGTGTGGACCTTGACATGGCATCGTTATACGTGGTCGATACCGCATACAAGTTGCATGACGGAACATTTGTTATTAAGGAGCCGAAGACGGCCCACAGTAGACGCTCCATTGCGTTGTCACCATCGCTCGCTCTGCTACTACGTAAATATCGGGAAGACCAGGTGCAGTTTGGGCTCAGCGTAGGGAGAGCAATCTCAGATGACGACTTTGTATTCACTCCACTGGGGGGTGGGCCTCTCGATCCTGACACAGTTTCACACGCGTTTGCCAAACTGATACGTAAAGCTGGGTTACCTCATATTCGACTACACGACCTGAGACACAGCCACGCCACATTAATGCTGAAGGCGGGGATTCACCCAAAGATTGTGTCCGAAAGGCTTGGACATTCGAGTATTGCTATCACGCTAGACATCTATAGTCACGTGCTGCCGGGCCTTCAGGAAGCTGCAGCGGAGCGGTTCGACAGGTTGTTGGAAACGAATGACGCACAACACCAGAACGGTGATGTTAGCAAAATGTTAGCAAAGGAGGATAATGTTCAACGTGAGCCGCGGAGGACTCGAACCTCCAACCAGCTGATTAAGAGTCAGCTGCTCTGCCAGTTGAGCTAGCGGCCCATGAATTTTGTTCCTCATATTCTAACATCGTGCGGTTGCTGTGGCAAGCTCCACCCGTCTCAAGATTTCACACTTTTGTAACTATTCTCTGCCCAATTTGATAACTATTCCATATTGCCCCTCATATAATAAATGGAGAAAAGCGAAATTTCTGTATTGGTGACTGCGGCTGTATGTATTTCTTTGTCTTGATATAAGGTAAAAGCTGCTTTGCCTTATAAGAGCCGGGGGTGAGTAGCAATGAGGTAAATCATGGCTATTTTCGGCGAGATAAATAGCAGAGAGGAGGGAAAAAGAGTGAATGGCAAGAAGTTAATGGTACTGATAGCCAGTATTCTGTCAGTTGCGTTGCTGGCACTGTCCGGCTGCGGCGAGACGCCGGGCGGGCAGACGCCCGGGACTGTCACCGTGGATAAGCAGTATAATGCGCTGAGCCCGCGCGGTATCCAGCCGGCGATAGAGATATCGTCTCTGGCAGAGCGTCTTGACTCGTTAGTCGGCAAGACAGTCTATGTCAACCAGGGTGAGGCAGACCCGATTATAATGCCTGCCCTGTATGAGCGACTAAAAGAGGAATACCCGGATACAAACTGGGTGCTAATTGCCACCAGCGGTTTTGGTCCGGCGACGCCGGAGCCGGATGTGCTGGAGAATGCCGACGCGGTAATACGCGGGATCGCCTGGTGAGCCGGTGCTACCAATGCGCAGTCTGCGTATGTAGCAAGGGCGGAGGAGGCAGGTATCCCCGGCGTGCTCCTTGGCTTTGCTGACCAGCGCCCGCTGAGCGCCCAGATATGCCTGATAACCGGTTGTCCCAATGTCCGGTGGATAGATGTCCCGCGTGTCGGCAGCGGCGAGGAGAGGGTGGAGACTTTCTTCAGCCAGGTTATTGATGCCCTGACACTCCCGCTGACTGACCTTGAGAGGGAGGGCGGTATATATAACCCCCCGCCTGACCCCCGGATAGCCTTCAACGGTACTCTTGATGATGCTCAGGAGTTCTTCCAGCAGACGACCCTGATTAATAACTGCCGGAACTGCCCCATCGCCCAGTGGACGGACGGGCTGCCAATAATTATCCCTACTGAGGAGAACGTTACGCATATGCTGACCGGCACCAGCCGTGAGCCCGAGGAGGAGATAACCCTTCCCGTTGACGTGGGGACGGCTCCGGCGGGGACGCTGGTGACCTATTATCCCAATAGCTGGAAGGCGACGGTGGAGAAGGTGGCGGTTAACGCCGTCATGGCGGGCTGTAAGCCGGAATACCTGCCGGTGGTGCTGGCTATCGCCTCCTCGGGGCTGCGTATGCCGACCAGCAATATGCTTTGGAATGGCTGGGTGCTGGTGAGCGGTCCTATTGCCAAGGAAATCGGGATGAATTCCGGGCAGGGCGCCCTGAACCCGGGCAATCCGGCTAATGTCACCATCGGTCGCAGCCATGCGCTGATGATTGTCAACCTTGGCGGCGCCGTGCAGGGCGCCAACCGGTTTGAGACTGCCGGCAGCCCGTTCAACCGCGGCACGGCTTTTGCTGAGGACGCCGAGGCGCTGCCCGCCGGCTGGCTCGGGTTCAATGAAGAGTCCGGCTACGATGAAGATGAGAGCGTGGTCATGGTGCAGTGGAGCCTGTCCTCGTTCACCGGCGGGCAGTTTGCGCCGTCTTCGTTCCGGGCACTGAACTCGGGAGAGGGCGGTATTGCCCGCAGGCTCGGTGTGGAAGGCACGCCCGGCAAGTACAACTTCCTGGAGTACCTCGTCCCCGGGCTGTGGGCTGACCAGTTCGGTCCCAGAATCCTCATTATGCACCCCAACATGGCCCAGAGCCTGGTGGACTACGGCTTCCAGTCCAAGGGGGCGGTAATGGAGTGGCTCTGGAATGCCAGCAAGATACCAATGTCTGAGTTCAAGAAGTACGGGTGGTACGACTTTTTCACCCGCGGCGGCACCGGGATTGAGCCGCTATCAGGTCAGCCTTACGGTCAACTGGCCGATAGTTTCATGACACCGGCGTTCGGTGCCCGGCCGGACGGTAGGGGCGTTATTGTCTCCATTGGGCCCGGCGACGAGATATGTCTTCAACTGGAGGTCGGCGGCGGGCTCAACTGGGGTATCACGGTATATCCCGTAGACCCTTGGCGTTAAACGCTTCGCCCTCTCCTTGGCGAGAGGGCTCCTGATAAGGTAGCAGGAGTCCTGGATTCCGGGGCTCCTGCTGCTATTTATAAGCTGACTTTGCGCCGATAAAGGTGACAAACTCCCCGACCAGCCGGGAGACTATCCTTTCCCGGCGGTAGATGCAGTAGAAGTCCCGGCTCAGCTTCAGGTCGTCAACGGCAACCTGCCTGACCAGCCCCAGGGCAAGGCTCTTTTTTATTGCCAGGTTTGATACGAAAGCAATCCCTGCCCCGGCTTCTACTGCCGAGACTACTGCCTGAGTTGAACCCAGGATGAGATGCGGAGACCACTTCTTGAGGTTGAGACCAGCGTGGGACAGGAAGGCTTGCAGGTTTTGCTGGGTGCCCGATGTGTCCTCGCGGAAGATGAGCGCTTCTCCTTCCAGCTCGGCAACGGATACCTGTTTTCGCCCGGCAAAGGGGTGGCCGGGGAAGACAATAAGGACAATCTCGTCCTCACCTATCCTGGCTGACTCCAGCTCCTGGCCTTCCGGCATTATGCCGCAGAAGCCAACTTCGTAGCTGCCCTCCCGCACACCGGAGATTACGGTGAGGGAGTCGGAGACCACCACCCGGGCGGTTACCTGCGGGTGCAGAGACTTGAATTCTCCCAGTATCTGCGGCAGCAGGAACTCGGCGGGAATGGTGCTAGCGGCAACAGTCAGCTCTCCAGTCACCTCGTCCCGGAGCCGGTCAAGGTCGTGCTGGAGCTGGCTCCACTCCCCCTCTATAGACTTGGCGAAGCGGAGCAGGCGCCTGCCGGCTTCGGTCATAGCCACCTGCTTCTGGCTGCGGTCAATCAGGCGCACCCCCAGGTCGCGCTCCAGCTTCTGAATCTGGAATGAGACCGCCGGCTGGCTGATGCCCAGCCTCTTGGCGACTTCGGAGAAACTACCCAGCCGGACAACCTCAATGTAGGTCTTCAGGTACTCAAGGTTCATAGTGTGCACCTTATAGAAAAAAATTATCTTGCACTAATAAAAGAGTTATGATAGTATTGACTCAGGATATCTTATGACATACCGGTCAAATTATCAAGGGGGTGCTGGTTCACCGTCTGGTGGGCCTGGTCTTTTGCACCTCATTTCTCTGCCTTCCTCTCCCGGGGGGAGAGGAAGGAATTGAACGAGGGGGCTTAAGCCTCCTCTTGGAAACCATTCCCCCCTCCCCTGAAGGAGGGGGGAATGGGGTGAAGTAAATATAAAGTAGAAATGAGGCGAGGTAATCGTCAGGAGGTGGCTATGACGTAGGCTGGCGATTGAAAGGGGCTAATAAATAAAGGTATCTGGAAAGGAGGCGAACTTTGGGTTTCTGGTCGTCAAAGAAGTGGATAATCCTTGCCGGTCTTGCGTTCGGTGCCCTGGGCGCCCTGGCGGTCAACTGGGGCAATCCGAATAACATGGGCATCTGTGTTGCCTGTTTCCTGCGTGATATCGCCGGCGGTCTTAAATTGCATCAGGCGGGAGTAGTACAGTATATCCGGCCGGAGATAATCGGTTTTGCGCTGGGTGCCTTCGGCACGGCGCTCGCCTTCCGCGAGTGGAAGCCCCGCGGCGGGTCGTCGCCCATCATCCGCTTTTTCCTGGGTGCCTTTGTCATGGTTGGTGCCCTGGTCTTTTTGGGATGTCCCATCCGCATGATGCTGCGCCTGGGCGGCGGCGACCTGAGTGCTCTGATAGCCCTGGCGGGTCTGATAGGGGGTATCCTTGTTGGTGTCTTCTTCTTGAAGAGGGGCTTCACACTGGGCAGGGCGGTAAAGATGCCGGCTTTTACCGGCGTCATCATGCCGCTTGTGGCAGTGGGGCTGCTTGTGTTTCTGGTGGCTAAACCGGCGTTTATCGCCTTCAGCGAGAGTGGTCCGGGCTCCCAGTATGTTCCGTGGCTGCTTGGTCTCGGGCTGGGGCTGGCGGTGGGTTTTATGGTGCAGAGGACGCGGTTCTGCTCCGTTGGCGGCTGGCGCGATATATTCTTAGCCAAAGATTTCTATTTATTCAGCGGGCTGGCTGCCTTTATTGTGGCGGCTATTGTGACCAACTATATCGTCGGTAACTTCGGTGAGGGTGGCTTGCTCAGTTCCCCCCACGGCGACATCGCCTACCACTGGGGTATAACCGGCCAGCCGGTAGCCTTGCCCTACGTTGATGCCGAGGGGGCTCCTATCTGGAGCCAGTACATATGGACGTTCCTGGGATTTGTGCTGGTGGGTCTGGCAGCTACCCAGCTCGGGGGCTGTCCCCTGCGGAATATTACACTGTCGGGCGAGGGCGATACCGATGCCGGCGTAACCGTTCTGGGCTATATTGCCGGCGGTGCTTTGGCTCATAACTTCCTGATATCCTCAAGCGGCAGCGGGCTGGGTACATGGGGCCCGGTGGCGGTTATTATCGGGCTGGCTTTTTGCATTGTAGTTGGCTTTACCATGCGAACAAAAGTATAGGTTGAGCAAAGTGGGTTTTCATAAACGACAACAGAAGGGGAAGTCAGGCCGCGGCTTGGTGCTTTTTCAGGAGGTACAGCAAGCCACCATCGCAGAGAAGGTGCTGAAATCTGCTGGCTATAACATTAGGCTTGTCGCTCCTCCACCAGAATTGCGTAAGGGTTGTGACCTGGCTGTGGAAATCAATATCGTCGAGCAGCCGGGTATTGAGCGCCTGCTCAAGGAGAAGAGTGTTTACTATACCGCTGTTGTGCCGTTGAGCATGGGCACGGCACCGCTTCTTGATGTCGTCAAAGTCGCTGACTTCGGCGAGTGGATTATGGTGAAGACTGGTAATATGAAAATTACCTATGAGAAGAGCAGCGGCGTCATCGTGAACGTTTCCGGCGGCGGCTGCCCTGACATTCCCTACCTCCACGCCGAACTGATTGATAAACGGCTTGATGAGGCGCCACGACCTAAAGACCTGGGCTTTACCCTTTGTGCCTTGAATCTGGACAGGGCATTTGACGAATGTCTTGCCCTGTATTCGGGGGGTGATAAGAAATGATGCTCATCGCCGGGACAGTTCCCGTAAGGGATATGGCTCTTACCATAGGGAGGGCTGCTATAGAGGGCGATTTTCTCCTCGTAGATGGTAAGAGGATACGCTGTACCCAGGGCACCGGTGCTATGGTCAGTGCGGCGCTGGCTACTACCAGCTATCTCGGGCTTGAAGCTCCGTATGCCCTGCTCGTCGGCGATATTGGCGAAGGCAAGGGAAGCCGTGAGCTTTACCAGTACCTGATTGACCACATTACCGAGCTTTCACCGACAGTACTGGCGCTGCATTACTGGCTGCCTGACATGACCCAGACCCGGCGTCTCTGCGATGCAGTAGAGAAGTGCCCAGGACGGCCAATCATGATTGCGGATGCTGCGTCAATGTACTCAGCTAAAGCCGCCGGAGTGGCTGAGGTGTTTGACATCTTCACCCCCGATGCCAGTGAAATAGCGTTTCTTGCTGACCCGGAAGCGACACACCCGGCCTATATTGCCAGGCACCTGTTCGAGACAGAAATAAGCCGTGCTCCTGAGCTAGCACGGGCTGCTTATGAAAATCATGGTGCTGCCAGGCTGTTGCTTGTAAAGGGAGCAACGGACTACGTAATCAGAGAGGGCGAGGTTGTGGCGACAGTCACAGAACCTGACGTACCTATGCTGGAACCTATAGGCGGAACAGGGGATACCATTACCGGGCTGGTTGCGGCTCTTACTTATGCTGAACTGGAGCCGTATGAAGCCGCAATCATCAGCGCTAAAGCCAATCGCATGGCGGGGAAATATGCCCGGGTAACGCCAGCTACCAAGGTAAGGCAGGTTATTGCCCAGTTTCCATCTGTATTCAAGGATTATCTATGCCAGTGGAGTAACGTCTGCTACGTGAAAGGAGGGAGTTAACATGTTAGAAGTTGATGTCCGGGGTTTTTCCTGTCCCATACCGGTAGTTAAGACCCAGAAGGCTATTAACCAGGCCCCCGGTGGTCAAATAACCGTGCTTGTTGACACCGACACGGCAAAGGAGAATGTGTCCCGGCTGGCGCGGAGCAAGGGGTATTCCGTCAGGCTGGAAACGACCTCTGACGGCTACCGTCTGGTGCTCACTCCATCAGGTAAGTAGGCGTTAGGGAAGTGCCGGCGTCTATCCGTTGGAGCCGCAGGAGCTAAGCACCTCGCTTCTCCTTAGTGGAAGGGCTACTGATAAAGTAAAAGGAGGAGGGTTTACCCTCCTCCTTTTACTGTTCTTGATGTTTGGGGATTGGCGCACACGCTTGACGCAGATAGGCGTGCATGGTAAGCTGTAAAAGACGTTTATCAGTTTCCGGACAGGGGATAAGTAATGGGCAAGAGCAGACGGGGTTGCGTACTGGTCAGCACACTGCTGGTACTGCTATTGCTGCCCGCCTGCAACCATGCTCAGTCTTCCACGCTGACGCCATCGGCGTCCCTGCCGGCACCTACTCCAACTCCGGGAGCTAACACGGAGGCCAGCGAGCCAGTTCTGTCAGACGCCCTGATACCCAACTGCACGGCTGAGGGGTTTGCCAGCGACAAGATTGGGCTGCTCGTGGGGGAGAAGGCCATAAACTTCACGCTGAAGGATGTCAAGGATAACGAGGTCCGCCTCTCCCGGCTACTGGCGGAGAAACCGGTGGTGCTGATATTCGGCTCTTTTAGCTGATCCAACTGCCGGGCGCACGTGGATGCCGCCGAAGCCGTCTACGCCAAGTACCGTGACAATATAAATTTTCTCGTGGTCTACACGATTGAAGCCTATCCCATCGGTTCCGCCTGTCCCTATACGGGGGAGGAGACTCAGGTTTTCTCCAGCAAGGACCTCTACGGCTTTGCCATCACTCAGCCGAAGAATTACAAAGAGCGGGTATTCCAGGCTAAGGAGTACATGCGGCAGCTTGGTTATACCATGCCCCTGGTGGTTGACGATATAGATAACGCTATCTGGTGCACCTATGGTCCGGCGTCAAATATCGCCTACCTGATTGATACCGACGGGACAATCCTGGCGAAGCAGCCTTACTACTCTCCCCAGGAGATGGATGTGGCGATAGCCGGATACATGGAGAACAAATAGGAGCACAGGGCGGCGAAGCATTGTTTTCATATAGCAATGACAAAGAGGGCTGAATAAAAATACTATCGGGCTATTGACATTAGAGTGAGAATAGGTTATCGTTCATAGTTAAAAGGAGGTAGACATGCAAGGATACTGTATGAAATGCCGTGCCAAGAGAGAGATGAAGAATGCCCGGGGGATAACCATGAAGAATGGCAGGCCGGCGACCCAGGGTGTATGTCC